>DATEFI010000262.1:0-2239 GCA_035280705.1 Rhizorhapis sp.
GGATTTCCGCGCGTTCATAGAAGCGGAAGCCGCCGATGATCTTGTACGGAAGGCCGATCTGGATGAAGCGGTCTTCGAACTCGCGCGTCTGAAACTGCGCGCGGACGAGGATCGCCACCTCATCCAAGGAGCCGCCCATGCGCTGATATTGCTCGATCTCTTCACCGACCCGGCGCGCTTCCTCCGGTCCGTCCCACACGCCAAGGATCTGGACCTTCTCGCCTTCCTTCTCCTCGGTCCACAACGTCTTGCCGAGGCGGCCGCCATTTTCGGCGATGACGCCGCTCGCCGCCGCCAATATGTGCGGAGTGGAGCGGTAATTCTGCTCAAGCCGGATGACCTTGGCGCCCGGAAAGTCCTTCTCGAACTTCAGGATATTGGCGACCTCCGCGCCCCGCCAGCTATAGATGCTCTGGTCATCGTCGCCGACGCAGCAGATATTCTTGCGCGCCTGCGCCAGCAGCCGCAGCCAGAGATATTGGACGGCGTTGGTGTCCTGATATTCGTCGACCAGAATATATTTGAAGCGCTGCTGGTAAAGCTCCAGCACGTCGCGCTCCCGTTTCAGGATGGTCAGCATGTGGAGCAGCAGGTCGCCGAAATCGCAGGCGTTGAGCGCTCTCAGCCGCTCCTGATAGAGCCGGTACATTTCCTGGCCCTTGCCGTCGGAATAGGCTTCGCTTTCGCCCGCATCGAGATCGTCGGGCGTCAACCCCTTGTTCTTCCATTTGTCGATCAGGCCGCCTAGCTGCCGCGCGGGCCAGCGTTTCTCGTCGATGCCCGCCGCCTGGATGATCTGCTTGAGCAGGCGAAGCTGGTCGTCCGTATCGAGGATGGTGAAGTTGCTCTGAAGGCCCACCAGCTCGGCATGGCGGCGCAGCATCTTGGCGCCGATCGAGTGGAAGGTGCCAAGCCATGGCATGCCCTCCACAGCTTCACCAATGATGCGCCCGACGCGCTCCTTCATCTCGCGCGCGGCCTTGTTCGTGAAGGTGACGGCCAGGATTTCCGATGGCCAGGCCCTGCGCGTGGCAATGAGATGGGCCAGCCGCGCCGTCAGGGCGGCGGTCTTGCCCGTTCCCGCTCCGGCCAGCACCAGCACCGGGCCGTCCGCCGTCAGCACAGCCTCCCGCTGCGGAGGGTTCAGCCCCTTCAGATAGGGCGGGTCATCAGGGGAGGGTGCGGGCAGAGTCACGGGTGAACAGTTAGGGAACAGTAGGCTCGGGGGCAAGCCTTCTCACGCCCAACGGTGTGCCGGAGCATAGCAACGGTTCACCGGGTCTGAAACGATCCGGGGGAACCAAGGGCGGCCCGGTAGATATAGAGATTTGCGAATATTCGCGGGGAACTTTCCTGGAGAGGACCTATGATCAGACTCATTCCCCTAAGCGCCGCCGCTCTGCTGATGTGCGGAACGGCGACGGCGCAAGATGTGACTGCCCAGCCTGAGACAACTCAGCCCGGGCCAACCACCGCCCCTCCGCCGCCTGATGGAATGCAGCCGCCAGAGAGCACGACGCAGACTCCGACGACGCAGCCGGGCACACCAGCCCCTGCGCCCGCGCCGGATGCGGCAACGCCAGAGGCTCCGCCTACTACTACTCCGCCGTCCACGACGCCACCGACAACGACTCCTCCGGCCGATCCCAATGCACAGGCGGTGCCTGCTCCGGTCCCCCCGGCAGCGAGTGACATGACACCGGCACCTCCAGGAGCCGCGCCCGACCCCAATGCGCCAGTGGGCACGCCCGCCAATCCGGCGGTTGTGGGCGGTAACATGACGCCGCCGCCGGAGCCCAGGAAGGAATATCCGCTCTGCACCAAGACCATCCAGGACAGCTGCATGAATCCTGGCGAGGCGCCGGGCAGGAAGAAAAAGCGGCGCCGGTAAGTACGGCGATATATGGACTTAACCGTTCGTGTCGAGTGAAGTCGAGACAGGTTCGCGCCAAGCCAACGTCCCTCGACTTCGCTCGGGACAAACGGACGGAATCACCTGCGTTAAAAAGCCGGGAGCAAACGAAGCAGGTGCAGCCGAGCCTTGCCACAGTCGCGCACGGTTTCGACCTCGAAGCCTTTGACGGCGAGGGCTTCGCGGCGGTCCGTTTCTATGCTGATCCAGGTCGCAGGACTGACCCAGCCCTGACGGTTGAGCTTGTCGAGCGCCACCGCGCCTGCGCCCGTGCCATAGGGCGGGTCCATCATGATGAGGTCGAGCGGCGCTGCTGCCTGGCCCAGC
>DATEFI010000263.1:0-2616 GCA_035280705.1 Rhizorhapis sp.
TCGACTAAGCAGAGCACTCGAAGATCATTGTCCCCCGCGTGTTGTGGGTGGGAGGAGAGAGGAGCCATTGCGAGGATGAATAGGCAGCCACACAATAATATTGCCTATCTCCCCGATGCTATTTTGCATTGGGATTATAGCGGCAACTCCCACACAAACCTGCTGGGCCTCAAATATCGACGCCAGGACGATTTGAGGCTCTCATATCTGGTGAGCGGAGCATGCGAAGGCCGACGAGGCGACCACCATACTGGCCTTGATGGCGGCGACTATATCGGCGTGTCCTGCCTCTTGGAAGGGCGAGAACTCCTGGAGGGATCGGGGCAACGGGTAGAGCTAAGACCCAACGATACTCTGGTTTGGCGCAATGAAGGCAAGAAGGCATTTTGCGTTCCCGAGCACCTTGCGATTTTTACGATCCTTTTGCCACAGGTTCGGTTCGCGAATTATATTCGCGGTCGAATGCCCGACAGCCATTGGTTAATGCCGGGGGACACTCCTATCGGGTCCATGATGGCAGCTTTTTTGAAGAGCTTGGCCAGTCAAGTTGAAGAAATGCCTCCCACTTCAGCGGATTCGGCCGTGGAAATGGCGCTCGCTATGGTTGCCCACGCAATAGATGATCAATCGAAATGCGACGGCCCCGCCCGGCGCACGACGTTATTCCGCCGAATTATCTCTTACATCGACCGCCATCTGGAGGATTCCGCGCTGACGCCAGCATATGTTGCCGCTGCCCACGGGATTTCGACACGCTATCTGCATCTGCTTTTTTCCAATCAGGAAAGCACGGTTTCAGGCTGGATCCGGGAGCGACGTTTGCAGCGATGCCGCGAAGAACTGGAATGCTCCCGACGCGGCTTTTCCTTGACGGAGATAGCGTATACGTGGGGGTTCAGCGACGTTCCGCACTTCAGCCGAACCTTCAAGAAGCGCTTCGGTGTATCGCCCAAGGTTTGGAAGAGCCGCCACATGGGCGCGAATGTCGTATCTCTGGACGATTTTCGGCCGCGGGCGGCCTAGCTTTACAGTTACGTTTTGGATTTGATATGAGCGCGCCGAGCGGTGGCTTGTTGGGTTCGTCTCCAACATGACCAGGCGATGCTGTAGGCGGACTGGATACGACGCTGGGCAAGCGGACACACCCAGCGACTTGTTGTCATCTGACCGGCCCAGATGCGCGGCTACGCATCAGGGAAGCGCCTGCGGTAATAGAGATTTCAGCTACCCGCACGTTCAACGACGTATGACCGCTGCGACATAGAGCCAGCCTTCAGCGGTCCAGATGTAGGTGAAGTCGGCCACCCATTTCTGGTTGGGCGCATCAGCGACAAACTGGCGATCCAGCACGTTGGCCGCGGCCATCGATCTTTCGCCATGATCCTTGGGCAGGCCGCGTCGGCGCGGCCTAGCCCGCAGCCCTTGCTGGCGCATCAGGCGTTCGATACGGTGCAGGCCGCAATCGACACCCTGGGCCAGCACATCGTGCCAGACCCGTCGCGCACCATAAGTCCGGTCGCTGAGCGTGAAGCTTGCCTTGACCTTGCGCCCCACGTCGAGATCGCTTCTGGCGCGTGCCGAAGGAACTCGGACCAGCCAGGCATGAAACCCACTGCGCGAGACACCGAGCGCCCCGCAAAGCCACGATACCGGCCAGATCCCTCGGTGTTTCGCGATGAAGGCAAATCTCATATCGAGTCCTTCGCGAAGTAGGCTGCGGCCTTTTTTAGTATGTCACGCTCCGCCTTGAGCTTGGCCACCTCGCGGCGCAGGCGCTGGATCTCCTGCTGTTCGGCTTTCATCTGACCGTGGCCGGGAAAGGCTTCCAGCTTGTCCGTCGCAAACTCCCGAACCCATTTGCGCAGCACAGTTTCATGCACATCAAGATCGCGGGCCGCCTGCGCAACAGCTACCCCGCGCTCCTTTACCAATCTTACCGCTTCAAACTTGAACGCGCGGCTGAACTTCCTTCGCTGCAGGCGCCGCGGCCCGAATGCGTAACCAAATCTTATCCAGGTCAATGCTAGCTGACGCGATAGTCAAGTTGCACTCCGGATTGTGGAAGTTACATGCCGTCCTTTGCCGAATCTCTTGCAGATGTCAGTTGGATAGAGAATGAAGAGCAGGCACGCCTTGCCGCTCTGGCGGACCTATATGTCGTCGAGGGCGGACCGGAATTATCATTCGACCGCATTGCGGCGATCGCGGCAGAATCGCTGCGCTTCCCGATGGCCTACGTGTCGCTTATCGCCGCCAATCGTCAGATTTTGAAGACCCATAGCGCGCCTCTGCCATGTGAGAGTGCGCGCACGGCGGCCTTCTGTTCAACGACGGTTGAACAGGGAAAGCCACTGGTGATTGAGGATGCCCGGTCCCATCGGATGTTTGCAGATTTTCCTCAGGTAAAGGGCCCCCCCTTCGTCCGAGCCTATTGGGGAGTCCCGCTCACCACGCGGAGCGGCCACAATATTGGTGCCTTTTGCCTGATTGATCAGATACCACGCTGTCCTACCGACAAGGAACTCGCGAGCCTCTCACAATTTGCCCGCCTGACGGTTGAATTCATGGAGTTGCGCGCGCAAGCGACCACCGATCTCCTGACCGGGCTTTTGACGC
>DATEFI010000264.1:0-5624 GCA_035280705.1 Rhizorhapis sp.
TCCAACCTCTTGGTCTTCCTTTCCCCATCCTCTATGCAGGCGCAAATCGCTGGGGAAAGAGCCTTGATCGAAACCTTGCTTGCCGCCGCCGTGGCCCATGTCCGTTTTGAAAATCTGGGTCTTGACCCGGTCGCCATCGACCTCGGCTTCTTCACCATCAAATGGTACAGCCTGGCTTATCTCGCCGGCATCCTGATCGGCTATTGGTATCTGCTGAAGCTGATCGCGCAGCCGGGCTCCCCCATGGCGCGGCGTCATGCGGACGACATGATCTTCTATGCGACGCTGGGGATCATCCTTGGCGGCCGGCTGGCCTATGTCTTCTTCTACCAGCCTGCGATCCTTCAAAATCCGCTCGATATCTTCAAGCTGTGGGAAGGCGGCATGTCTTTTCATGGCGGCGTGATCGGCGTCTCGCTCGGCATATTGTACCTCGCGCGCAAGAATGGCCTCAGTTGGCTGAGGGTCCATGATTATGTCGCCTGCTGCGTCCCATTCGGCCTGTTCTTCGGCCGCCTCGCCAATTTCGTGAACGGTGAGCTGTGGGGGAAGGCGAGCGATGTGCCCTGGGCCGTCGTCTTTCCGACCGGAGGCGAGGTCCCCCGCCATCCCAGCCAGCTTTATGAGGCGGGGCTTGAGGGACTGGCGCTGGGCCTCATCCTCTGGTTTGCCTTCTGGAAAACGCGGGCGCGTTACCAGCCGGGCATGCTCGTCGGCATTTTCCTGCTGGGCTATGGCGTTGCGCGCTTTACCGTCGAGTTTTTCCGCGAGGCAGACGCGCAGCTTATGGAGTTTGCCGAGCGGACCGGGCTCCATATGGGACAGTGGCTGACCTTGCCCATGATTCTTGGCGGCCTTTATCTGATCCTCACCGCCCGCAGCCGCGCCGGGCGGGTGGCGGTGCCGGACGGGAGCGCGCGTGCCGGCTGACGACCTGCCGCTCGCCGACCGCCTTGCGCGCCAGATCGATGCGGGCGGACCGATCTCCGTCGCGCATTTCATGGCAGAGGCGAACGCGCATTATTATACCAGCCGTGACCCGCTGGGCGCTGCGGGCGATTTCATCACCGCGCCCGAAATCAGTCAGATGTTCGGCGAGCTTGTGGGCCTCTGGCTGGCCGACATCTGGATGCGCAGCGGGCACAAGGCCAATCCTCTTTATGTCGAATTGGGGCCGGGCCGGGGCACGCTGGCGGCGGATGCGCTGCGCGCCATGCAGATGGCGGCGCTCGCGCCCAAGGTTCATTTCGTCGAAATCAGCGAGGCGCTGCGCGACCGGCAAAAGGCCAATGTGCCGCATGCGGTGTGGCATGACGATCTGGATACGCTGCCGCTGGGCGGGCCGATCCTGGCCGTCGCCAATGAATTTTTCGATGCGCTTCCCGTCCGGCAGATGGTGGCGACGCCAAAGGGCTGGCGCGAGAGGGCCGTGATCCGCGCGCGGAACGGCCAGCCCGGCTGTTTCGAGCCCATGGCCGGCTTCCGCCCGATGGACAGCGCGGTTCCGCCCAGCCTTCGCCACGCGCCGGAGGGAGCGATACTCGAAAGCTCGCCCGCCAGTGCCACCATTGCCTATGCACTGGCGCTGCGCATCGCAAAGCAGGGCGGCGCGGCGATCATCATCGACTATGGCTATGAGGGCCCGGCGCTTGGCGACACTTTGCAGGCGGTGCGCGGGCACAAGGCGGCCAATCCCTTCTCGGATCCGGGCGAAAGCGACCTCACCGCCCATGTGGATTTCACGACGCTAGGCAATATGGCGCGGCAGGCGGGGCTCAAGGTGTTTGGGCCGGTGGGGCAGGGAGCGTGGCTCAAGGCGCTCGGTATCGATGCGCGGGCGGCAATGCTGGCGCAAAGCGCTCCTGAACGCGCGGAAGAGATTGAATCTGCACGATCCCGGTTGACCGCAGAGGATCAGATGGGCACCCTTTTCAAGGCGATGGCCTTTGTTCATCCGGACTGGGCATCGGCAGAGGGGTTTAACGGGTGATCGAAATCTTACGCAGCGGCGCCTTGGACGAGGTGCCGCACGGCTTTCTGGGGCGGCGCGGGGGCGTGTCCATCGGCCTTTATGGCGGCCTCAATGTCGGGCTTGGCTCGGCGGACGACCGTACGGCCATAGTGCAGAACCGTATCCTGGCGCGGGAAGCGGTGATGCCGGGCTCCACGCTGGTGACGGTGCATCAGGTGCATTCGCCCGACGCCGTCACGGTGACCGAACCTATAGCAGAGGACGCCCGCCCCAGCGCCGACGCGTTGGTGACTGCCCGGCCGGGCTTGCTGCTTGGCATCCTGACCGCCGATTGCGTGCCGGTGCTGTTCGCAGACCGTCAGGCGGGGGTGGTCGGCGCGGCCCATGCGGGGTGGAAGGGGGCGCTGGGTGGCGTCACCGATGCCGTGCTCGCGGCAATGGAAAAGCTGGGCGCCCAGCGCGACCGGATCGGCTGTGCGGTCGGCCCCTGCATTTCGCGTGCCTCCTATGAGGTCACCGATGAGTTCGCGGCCAATTTCCTGCGTGCCGATCCTGACAATGAGCGTTTCTTTTCCGCGGGGCGGCCCTTTCACCAGCAGTTCGACATAGAAGCCTATGTGATGGCCCGCCTCGCCCAGGCCGGCATCAGCCGCATCGAGGCGTTGGGGGAGGACACCTATTCCCAGCCCAGCCGCTTCTATAGCTATCGCCGTTCCTGCCATCAGGGTGAGCCTGGCTATGGGCGGCAGATTTCCCTTATCGGCCTTGCTGCGGAATGACCAAAAGGCTGGGCTTTTGGGGCGGCCTGATTGCCTTTCTTGCGCTGCTCGCCCTGCCGGTTCCGGCGGGGATGGGTGCGGATGCCTGGCATATGGTCGCCCTCATCGTCCTGATGGCGTCATGGTGGATGACAGAGGCGCTGCCGCTAACCGCGACCGCGCTCCTGCCCTTTCTCCTCATTCCGCTGATGGGCATGATGACGCCCAAGGAAATTGCCGCGGCCTATTATTCGCCGATCCTCTTCCTGGTGCTGGGCGGCGCCTTTCTGGCGCTTGCGATCGAGCGGACCGGTCTGCACCGCCGCCTGGCGCTTGCCGTCGTGACGCGGGGCGGGCGGACGCCGGGCGGCCTGCTCTTCGCCTTCATGACGGCAACGGCGATCATCAGTTTCATCGTCTCGAACACGGCAACGGCGCTCATCATGATGCCCATCGGCCTCGCGGTCATTGCGGCGGCGGGTATCAAGGAGGGGGAAACGCAGGGTTTTGGCGGAGCGCTCGCCATGGGCATCGCCTTTGCGGCAAATATCGGCGGCCTTGGCACGCTGGTCGGATCGCCGACCAATGCCATCGCGGCGGGTCTGACCGAACGGCTTTTGGGCTATCGCATCGATTTCCTGACCTGGGCCAGCTTTGGCTTGCCGGTGGTGATCATCGGCATTCCCCTTTGCTGGTGGATCCTGATGCGAGTGCAAAAGGTCGGTGCGGAAAGCTTTGACAGCCGCACGCTTCATGCCGCCATCGGCACGCCAGGGCCCTGGTCGACGGCGGAAAAGCGGCTGGTTCCCCTGCTGGTCGCTGTCGTCGCCATGTGGGTGCTGCTGCCAGTCCTTCCCTCTGAACTGCTTCACGAGCGCATGGAGGATGGCAGCATCGCAATCGCGGGCGCCTTGCTGCTTTTCGTCATTCCTGATGGAACCGGACGCCCCTTGCTCAACTGGCGCGAGGCGGATCGCGCACCTTGGGGAGTTATCATGCTGTTTGGCGGCGGGCTGGCGCTTGCCGAAGGGGTCACCGCTTCGGGCCTGGACATATGGCTCGGTTCCGCACTCAAGCCGTTGGGAGGGGTGCCGCCAATCCTGATTGCTCTCGTCCTTGTAGCAATGGTCATTCTGGTGACCGAATTTGCCTCGAATGTCGCCTGCGCCAGCGGCATGCTGCCGGTTGTGGCGGGCCTGGTCGCTGCGACCGGAGCCGATCCCATCACCCTTGCCCTTCCAGCGGCCTTTGCCGCGAGCTGGGGCTTCATGCTTCCATCCGGCACGGGTCCCAACGCCATCGCCTGGGCGACGGGCCATATCGCTCTGCCGCGGATGTTGAAGGCGGGGCTGCTGCTCGATTTGGCCGGCGTGGCCCTTATCGTGCTTACCATCTTTGTCTTGGCACCTGTGGCGGGGTAAAGTGTTCCCATAGAGACAGCCGCGGGATTCAAGCGGTTGCAGCCAAAGGAACGACTTATGAGCGGTGACAAGAAGGACCCCCTCCATCACGCGAATCCGCGGCGGCGTCCCAAGCCAGACATTTTGGAAATCAATGGACGGCGGCTGAAGCCCTCCACCTTGATGATGGGCCATGGCTTCGACCCCGGCCTTTCGGAGGGCGCGTTGAAGCCGCCCATTTTCCTGACCTCCACCTTCGTCTTCGAAAGCGCGGAGGCAGGGAAGCGGCATTTCGAGGGCGTGACCGGCATTCGGCCCGGCGGGGCGGAGGGCCTTGTCTATTCCCGCTTCAATGGCCCCAACCAGGAAATCGCCGAGGATCGCCTGAGCGTCTGGGAGGATGCGGAGGACGCGCTCACTTTCTCAAGCGGCATGTCCGCCATCGCGACCACGCTCCTGACCTTCGTGCATCCGGGCGACGTCATCCTGCACAGCGCGCCGCTCTATGCCGCAACGGAGGCGTTGATCGGCCGGATCCTCGGCAAGTTCGGCGTGCATTGGCTGGATTTCCCCGCAGGCGCCAGCCGGGAGGAGATCGACGCGGTGCTGAAGCGGGCAAAGAGCATGGGCCGCCTCGCCATGATCTATCTCGAAAGCCCAGCCAACCCGACCAATGTACTGGTCGATGTGGATGCGGTGGTTGCCGCGCGGAACAGCCTGTTCGCGGCTGGCGCCGAAACCCCGCCCATCGTCATCGACAATACTTTTCTCGGGCCTCTTTGGCACCAGCCGCTGAAACATGGCGTGGACCTCGTCGTCTATTCGCTGACCAAATATGCGGGCGGCCATAGCGATCTTGTCGCGGGCGGCGTCCTCGGCGCGAAGAGCCTGATCGACAAGGTGCGGTCGATGCGGAACACCATCGGCACTATCTTGGACCCGCATAGCAGCTGGATGCTGCTGCGCAGTCTTGAGACGCTGGAGCTGCGCATGACGCGCGCGGGCGAAAATGCCGCCCGCATCTGTGCCTGGCTGCGCGAACAGCCGCAGGTGGAACGCGTCGTTTATCTGGGTTTTCCGGACAGCGAACGTCAGCGGGACATTTATGAGCGGCACTGCACCGGCGCGGGCTCCACCTTCTCGCTCTACCTCAAGGGCGGGGAGAAGGAGCCCTTTGCCTTCCTCGACGCTTTGAAGATCGCGAAGCTCGCCGTAAGCCTCGGCGGCACCGAGACGCTGGCGAGCCATCCTGCCGCCATGACGCACCTCTCCGTGCCGCGCGAGCGGCGTCAGGCGCTGGCGATCACGGACAATATGGTCCGCATCTCGATCGGGGTGGAGGATGCGGACGACCTGATCGCCGATTTCGCGCAGGCGCTGAAGATGGTGGGGTAAGAAGCTCTTGGCGGACGCTCTACCCCTCTCCAGAGGGAGAGGGATACGCAGACTTAGGCCGATGAAGTCGGTCTTAGTCGCAGTTGGGTGAGGGGTTCC
>DATEFI010000265.1:0-4832 GCA_035280705.1 Rhizorhapis sp.
TCATAGCCGAGCTTTTCGGCATAAAGCGCCCAGCCTTCGACATAGGCAGTATTTCCGCCAAAGCGCATGAAGGCAGGCAGCGCCTCATTTTCCTGCGCCAGGCTGATCTGGAAATGATGGCCCGGCGCGCCTTCATGCAGATAGAGCGTGGTCATGCCGGGCACGCTGCGCGAGGGCAGGTCATAAGCATTGAAGTAGAAGACCCCGGGCCGCGATCCATCGGGCGTACCGCTTTGATAGGAGCCGCCCGCCTCAAATTTCTCGCGAAAAGGCTCGTAGGGGCGAATATCGAGCCTGGCCTTGGGCAGGGTGGAGAATTGCTGCGGCACCAGCGCGTCGACCTGCTTCCCGATCTCGAAGAAACGCTGCGTCATCCATTCGCGCGACTTGGGATGGAATTGCGGGTCGGTACGGACAAATTCGAAAAATTGCTGCAGCGTGCCCTTGAACCCGACCTCCTGCTTTATTTGTTCCATTTCCCCCTTGATCCGGGCGACTTCGGACAGGCCAAGCTGGTGCACATAATCGGCGGTCAAGGGGAGCGTCGTCGTATCCTCGATCAGGAAGGCATAGAGCTTGTCCCCGCCCTTCATGTGGGAAAGGCCCACGCCGTCGCGCGCCACCGGCAGATATTCATCCTTCAGAAAAGCCCGCAGCTTGCGGTATTGCGGGTAGATGCCGTTTGCGATGATGTCGCGATATTCGGTCTTGAGCCGCGCCTGATCGGCGGCGGAAATGCCATCGGGGAATTTGGTGACAGGCCCATAATAGGGCGACTGCTCCGGCGTCTGCGCGAGTTGCGTGTCGAGTTGCTGGATGACATTGTTGATCGTCATCCTCGTTTCGACAACGCCCGACGCCATCCCCTCGCGGAAGCGTTCGATCGACTTGTCGATCATCGTCAGGAAGTCGCGGTGCCGCTTCAGGTTGTTTTCATAATCCTGCAGCGTCTTGAACGGCGCTGCCCCCTGCCCCGAGGCAAAGGTAGGATAGAAAGTGTGCATGCCCGTAAAATGGTTGATCGGCCGCACCGCAGTCAGGGGCAATATTTCGGGGCTGAGGCCCTTTAGTGCCTGCTTCTTGTCACGTTCGAACACATCATAGGCGATCTTGTTGACGTCATTGAGCTTGGCGCGGTCGATCTGGTGCAATGCGGCCAGTTCCTGCTCGGCCGCCGCGCGTTCGGCATCGAAATATTCCTTCGAGACATAATCGCCGAGACGATCGGCATAACGAAGGTCGCCACGAAAAATGGCGTTGATCGGATTTCGCTTGAGATTTGCCTCATCGCTTTCGTGGAACAGCGCCGTCAGCCGCTCGTCCTCGGTCACCGCTTTCTTTGCCGGCGCGCTCGGCTGGGCAAGGGCGGCGGCTGGAAACGCAATGGCAAGCGATGAGGACAGGGCCAGGAAAGAAAGTAATTTCGAACGCATGGGATGCTCCGGATCGTTGTGTATTGTTCGACTAACACTCTGGTAAGCGCCTCGCAAACCCGAAATATCCGGCGCAACATAAGACCCGGAAGCAAGGCTCCCGGGTCATTTTCAATCAGGCATAATGCTTTTTACCAGAAGAAGTTGCGGTGCACCTCAACAACTCGGCCGGTCCGCATGTTGACGAGCAGCACGTCGTCATAATGCCGGACCCAGCGCAGCGGGCCATGCGCTGCCGGCAGGCGGTATCGCCACGGATCGCCGATCACATAGCGCGGCGCATAATAGCGCTGCTCGATCCGGACGCCTGGGCTGAAACTGCGATAGCGATAGGGCGAACGCCAGTCACCCCGCGCATAAACGTTCCGGTGCTCGCGGCGATATTCGCGCCAGTCCTGGCGATATTCCCGCTTGGCTTCACGCACGTCGCGGCGTTCCTCGCGAATATCGTGGCGATCACCGTAGCGCTGGGCGTGGCGCAGATCGCGCTGCTCCTCGCGAATCTCTTGCCGGTCGCGCGCAAGTTCCCGCGTCTGCGCAGCCGCCATGCCCGGTAGGACCGTCGCAGCCATCAGGCCAAACAAAATGACTTTACGCATCATTCTACTCCTTATTCGGTTCAGTGGTCCTGGAGGGACAAGGGCGGGCCGCTGACAGGAGCAGCTATCGGCAAATCATCATGAACCACCCGGGAATGGGTTCGTCAGAATTCAGAAAGGCTGTGTAACAAATTGTATCAGCCTGCGCCGGGGGGGAACGCAAGGGGAGACGAGCGGCTCCAATCCCACATTTATGCTTGATCCGCGCGGCGACTCGTGAAAACCTCCCCGCCACAAAAACAGACCGGGGGTTGCATATGGCAGGATATTTTCCCGTACCGGGCGTGCCCGGACATTCCGCCCGCTACTGGCACCGCAAGATGAGCAACAACATCGCAGCGGCGCTGGTTCTATTCACTGGCCTCCAGATTTTCGTGATTTCTACCGTAGTGGCCTCGGGCGCCACATCCCTTCTTTACCATCTGGGCATTGCCCTTCTGATCGCGGCCATCGTGCCGGCCTGTCGCGCCGTCGAACGGCGGTGGGAGGTGCAATCCCAGCGCGAATCCAGCGCCATGGGCATTGCCGAACGGTTCCGTCTGGATCAGTTGAAGCTCTGGGGAACGGCATTGCTCCTGCCGCTGATATGGATACCGGTTGGCGCACTGATGGGCTGATCGCCGGCATGGCAGCGACGCTCAAGGCGGGGAACCTCTTCCCATTAAATAGCAATTCACCCTATTGATATGTTGTAACATCGCGCCTAATGGACCTCCGAGCCCCACTGTCATGAGGTCCCAATGCTTTATCGTGCCCTGCTCGCCGGAACCGCGATCCTGTTCACTATTCAGCCCGCACTGGCCCAGGATGATTATCACAGCGAAAAGTCCCGAGACATCGTGGTCACCGGTGTGTTCCAGCGAAGCCAGCAGGATATCTTGTCCGGCACCTCCGTCCTCAGCGGCGTTGACCTGGTGCGCGATCTGAAACCCACGATCGGCGACACATTGACCAGCCAGCCTGGCGTCTCCGCCACCTCCTTCGGTCCCAATGCCTCACGGCCGATCCTTCGCGGGTTCCAGGGAGAGCGGGTACGGGTGCTGACAGACGGCATCGGCAGCTTCGACGTGTCGAACACATCGGTCGACCATGCCGTTGTCATCAACCCGTTGACCGCCGACCGCATCGAAGTGCTTCGCGGCCCTTCAGCGCTGCTCTTCGGTTCGGCGGCGATTGGCGGCGTGGTGAATGTCGTCGATAGCCGCATCCCCAGGCTGGTTCCGGACGAGCCCATCCATCTGGAGGGGATCGCGACCTATGGCTCCGCGGCCGATGAACGCTCGATCTCCACTGCCTTGGACGCGCCTCTCTCCGACAAGCTCGTCTTCCATCTGGACGGCAGCTACAGCAAGACCGACGACCTCGACACCGGAAGCCATATCCTGACTCCCTCTCTCCGCGCAGAGGCTGCCGCAAGCAGCGATCCGGCGATAGCGGCGCTCGCGGACCTCAAGGGCAAGCTGCCCAACAGCGCCAGCGAGACATGGAATGTGGCGGGCGGCCTGGCGCTCATCACAGAGGGCGGCAACCTCGGCTTCTCCGTCAGCCATTTCGACAGCCTCTACGGGGTGCCGGTCCGTTACTCCCTCGACCCCTCCGTCGAGGCCGAACAGGTCCGCCTCGACATGAAGCAGACCCGCGCTGACCTCCGCGCCGAGATTGATGCAGGCGGCGGCATTCTGGACAAGATCCGGTTCCGCGCAGGCTTTGCCGATTACCAGCACAGCGAGCTTGAAGAGACCGGTGAGGTGGGCACCACCTTCTTCAACCAAGGCCTGGAAGCGCGCCTTGAACTGCTGCAGGCCAAGCGCGGCGGCTGGGAAGGCGCAGTCGGGGGCCAGATGCTGATCCGCCATTTCGACGTGGAGGGCGAAGAGAAGTTCCTGCCGAAGAATGAGACAAGGCAATTGGGCCTCTTCACCCTGCAATCGCTGGATTTGGGAAAGCTGCGCGCCGAAGCGGGCGCTCGCTATGAATATAGCGATGTCAGTGCTTCGGCGGACAGCGACATTGGAAATCCTGCCCTTAAAAGGACTTTCAATTCCTTCTCCGGCTCTCTGGGCGCGAGCTACGCCCTGGCCGAAGGCTGGCGCCTTGGCATCAACGGATCGCACAGCCAGCGGGCGCCCTCGGCCGAAGAACTGTTCGCCAACGGCCCGCATGCCGGAACCCAATCCTCTGAGGTCGGCGATCCCAACCTTGAAAAGGAGAAAAGCTGGGGCATTGAAGCCACGCTGCATGGCTCGGGCGATGGGTACAGCTTCAGTGCGTCGGCCTATCATAGCTGGTTCGACAACTATATCTATGACGAGCGCACCGGCCTGATCGAGGACGACCTGCCGGTCTTCCAGTACCGCCAGGGCAAGGCGCGCTATTACGGCTTTGAAGCCGAGGGGTCAGTGAAGCTGGCACAGCTTGGCGGGTTTGCGGTCAATCTGGACGGCCTTGCCGATTATGTCCGCGCCCGCATCGTGAATGTCGGCCCCGCTCCCCGCATCCCGCCGCTGCGCATGCTTGCTGGGCTGGAGGCGCAGAGTGAGCGGCTGCAAGGCCGCCTGGAGGTCGAGCATGTCTGGGACCAGAAGCGGCTCGCCCTCAATGAAACGCCGACCGATGATTATACGCTGGTGAACGCCTCAATCTCGTTCAAGCCAATTGCGGACAATGGGACCACCATAGTCCTTTCCGCCAATAACATCTTCGATGTCGAGGCGCGTAGGCACGCCAGCATCCTGAAGGACTATGCCCCGCTCGCGGGACGCGATTTCCGGATCAGCACCAGATTCATGTTTTAGGATTT
>DATEFI010000266.1:0-2094 GCA_035280705.1 Rhizorhapis sp.
CACATGGTGGTGCCATTCCGGCAATGGCTGGACGAAGAGCATCATATTCATTTTGACTTCAACAGCGGTTTTGCCGAGGCATTGCGGCACAAACAGACAGGGGAACTGGTCGCCAGCCCTTTGATCTGGCAGTTGCTGAACAGCTTTTTCCGGACGCAAATGCACCGCCAATACCCCATTGAGGGCGCCGCAGAAGCGCTGAACGCGCTGGGGGAGCGGGCCGACATAGTCATCCTGACCAATATCGGCGAATTCACCACCGCCAGTGGCCGGACGGAGCAGCTGCGGCAGGCGGGAATCGATTTTCCGGTCGTCGCCAATCGCGGCGGCAAAGGACGGCCGCTCGCCGCCTTGATCGATCAATACCGGCCAAGTCTTACCATCTTCGTCGATGATCTCGCCGAAAATCACGCTTCGGCTGCCCGGCATGCCTCATCCGCGTGGCGGTTGCACATGGTCGGCGAACCAGAGCTCGCCCCCAATATCCCGCCCAGTCCCGATGCTCATGCCCGCATCGACCGCTGGAGCGAGGCCAGGCAATGGGTGGAGGCAATATTCGCCAAGGGTAAGCCTTTTTCGCAGTAGCACAATAGTTCTTGACCTCCGCTGCCTCCTCATGTTTCTGCCGAGGCCATGACCATCGAAGAAAAAATTGCCGAGCTTGGCCTTTCCCTCCCGCAGGCGGCGGCTCCTGTCGCAGCCTATGTGCCGGCGGTGGAGGCGGGCGGGCTGCTTCATATTTCCGGGCAATTGCCTTTCGACGATGGTGTGCTGATGACCGGCCGGTTGGGCGAGGACCGGGATCTGGAATTTGGCGTCAAGGCGGCGGAGCGCTGCGGCTTGATGCTGATCGCCCAGATGAAGCAGGCGCTCGGCGATCTTTCCAGGGTCGAGCGGATCGTAAAGCTTGGCGCCTTCGTGAACAGCGCAGCGGGCTTTACCGACCAGCCGAAGGTCGCAAATGGCGCTTCGGAGCTGATGCAGACGCTGTTCGGTGAAGCCGGGCGCCATGCCCGCAGCGCCGTTGGCGTGCCGGTCCTTCCGCTCGGCGCCGCCGTCGAGATCGACGCGATTGTCGCCGTTCGCCCGGCCTGACGCGATTTTCGCCCCTGCGCCGGACAAGGCGCGAGTGGCTTTCCTGTATGACCAGCCCTTCGCCCATCGGGGTCTCCATGGGCTTGGCCTTGTGGAGAACAGCCGTGCTGCCTTTGATGCGGCGCTGGCGGCGGGACATGGCTTTGAATGCGATGTCCAGGCGAGTGCCGACGGGATTCCCTTCGTCTTCCACGACTATGAGCTTGACCGGCTGACGGCGGAGACGGGATTGGTTGGGGACCAGATGGCGGCGGTCCTCGACCAGGTTCTGCTCGAGGGCACGGACGAACATCTGCCGCGATTGACCGAGATACTGATGCAGGTCGCCGGACGTTCGCCGATCCTCATTGAAATCAAATCGAGGGACCGCAATATCACCGCGATCTGCCTTGGTGTCCGGCGGGCACTGGAAGGCTATAGGGGCAAGGCCGCCATCATGTCCTTCAACCCGATGGTCCCGGCATGGTTTGCGGCTCATGCGCCCCATATCGTGCGAGGGCTGGTGGTGAGCGAGGAGGACAAGGAAGGATTGAAGGGCCGGTGGGAAAGGACATTATCGCTCTGGCGCTCCCGTGCGGAATTCCTGGCCTACGATATCAGGGATCTGCCTTCCCCCTTTGCGTCGCGCGCCCGCAGCCGGGGCCTGCCGTTACTGACCTGGACCGTCCGTCACGCGGGCCAGGAACGGGTGGCTTTGCGGGAAGCGGATCAGATCATTTATGAGAAGAATGGCTGACGGACCAATTGATGGCTGACCGTGATCCTCACGAGATCATCGCCCGGATTGCCGAGGGCGTGGCGACAGTGCCAAAGGCGGAATGGGATGCCTGCGCTGGGATCGCCAATCCCTTCGTCTCCCATGACTTTTTGAGCGCCCTTGAGGATTCGGGCAGCGTCGGTCCCGGCACCGGCTGGCAGTCCGTTCCCATCGTCGTCGATGGCCCCGATGGCCGCATTGCTGCTGCTCTTCCCGCTTATGTGAAGAGCCACAGCAAGGGC
>DATEFI010000267.1:0-3747 GCA_035280705.1 Rhizorhapis sp.
CTCATCGGCATAGGCGGGGCTCGCGATGGAATAAGCGCGGAGAATGGGTCTGCTGGAATCCTTGTTTTCCCTGATCTCCGAATCGCAAGATGATTCCATCTGGCTCGAAATCACTCTCGGCAGTCCGAGCATCACAAATTCGCCCGACCGGAATCGAAGCGAAGGCGGCCTGGTGAGGGCAAAGCTGAACAGATGTTCGTTCCAATGCCGCACCCAATTGACACGTTCGATATGATAGGCGGCGTTGGGAGCGATCCTTGCGGCAAGATTGCGGTTGCTCATCACGCCTGTCCTCCCGCAATGGATTGAGGGAATGCTGGGACGAGCGGCGTCAGGCCCGCGCCTGCAAGTCCGTGCAAGGCCGCACGGATGGCAGAGAAAAAAGCTGTGACAGCCTCTTCCTTCAGCAGCATTTCGATGACCGCAATCGCGGCGCACTCATCGCCTGCCGCCATGTCGCTCCATAGGCGCAGCAACACGGCTTCGGTCTCATTGATCACGTGGCTGTGCAGACAGTGAAAGTCCATTTCCTCGCGGGCATCGCAGCTGAGCGTGCTCATCGCAATGTGGAAGTGCGGCAGAGCATCAATGGCCGACATCTTTAGAAAGGCCGGAGCAAGGCCGGCAGGCGGGCAGGCGCCCTTGCGCCGGACGGTCACCCAGGCGCGCATGGCCCAAAGCAGGAAGCGGCTGCCTTCCGGTAATATGCTCACCGGCCGGTCGAGGAGATTATACATCGAGCGGTTCTCCTGATTCTTCTGAACTGTTGAATTTTAGCTTGATATTGCGACTAATTATCAATAGCTACCATAGCTGATCCTACAGGATCGTCAAGCAGCGTGCATCTACCCGGTCCCGCACTCCTCCCGGATGCACGTGATGACTGGCACCGCCGGTTCCTCCGGCCGGCGGTGTCCTTTCCAAAATGGGAGAGCAAAGGAGTAATGCATGCCGTTCAATCTGGACCTGATGGCACAAACACCCGACATCCGCTGCATGCCCGCAGCCCAAGCCCGGATCACGTTCGCCACGCGTATCGCCGTGGTTTTCAGTAAGCTTGGGCGGGATCCGCGTGCGGAGCTTGCCAACCGGCTGGGATCGGAGGGCGCCGCAGGGCATTTTCTCGCCCTGGTGGAGGAAATCGGGGCGAGCTGGCCGGAGCCCGTCTATGTCAATTCGCCCTGCTGTCCGAAGCTGAGCTATGACGAAATGATGGTCCTCGATCTGCTGACGGCCTGCGGCCAGGATGATCGGCAGACATTCGACGACCTGTTGCGCGACATGCTGCCCGCCGAAGCGCGGGACCGAATCTACGTTGCGGGGAACGCCTTCATCGGCAGCTATGCCAGCGCGTAGCCGAAGGTGGGGGATGAATGTCTTGCGGGGTCTATTCGGCCACCGCGATGTCTTCGCCCTTCTTCTGCTCCCGGCGATCGGTGAACCAGATGGTGACCAAGGTGATCTCGTAAAGCAGGATCAGCGGGATAGCGAGCATGAGCTGCGATACCACGTCAGGCGGAGTCAGCACGGCTGCCGCAACGAAGGCCAGCACGATCATATAGCGGCGCACCCCCAATAGCTGCTGCCGCGTGACAATACCGGCACGGTTCAGCAGCATGAGCAGAACAGGCATCAGGAAGCTGATCCCGAAGGCCAGGATGAACTGCATCACCAGCGACAAATAGCTGTCCGTGCTCGGCAGCGCTTCAACGTCCAGCCCGCCACTTTGGCCTTCAAAGCTGAGGAAGAAATGAAAGGCGGTCGGCATCACCACATAGTAAGCAAGTGCCGCGCCCATTGTGAACAGGACGGGCGTTGCAACAAGGAAGGGCAGGAACGCCTTTTTCTCTTTCGCGTAGAGCCCCGGTGCGACGAAGGCCCAAAGCTGATTGGCGATGATGGGGAAGGAGACGAAAAAGGCGGCGAACAGAGCCACCTTCACCTGGACGAAAAAGGCCTCGTAGAGCTTCGTGTAGACAAGGCGTCCATGGCCTTGACCAAAGGCTTCAGAAAGTGGGCGGACCAGAAAGCCGAAAATCTGCTCGGAAAAATAGAAGCAGACGCCAAAGGAGACGAGCAGCGCGCCGATGCACCACATCAACCGCCGCCGCAGTTCCAGCAAATGTTCGAGCAACGGCGCGCGCGTGTCGTCTATATCCTTCATGCAGCGCTGCTGTCCTTGGCTGGCGCAGCCGGTGAGCCGGTTTCACTGGCATTGGCGGAGGCCGGGGCGGGCAGTGGCCTGGCCGGTTCGTCCGCCAGATCCGCTGTTGGAAATTGTTTCATGATCCGCTCATTCTCGGCGGCCCATTTCTTTTCAAGCTCCTCCATCTCCGCCTCGCGAATCATGGCGTCGATGCCGGTGCGGAAATGACGCGCCATGCCCCGTGCCTTGCCGACGACCTGCCCAACCTTGTAGAGCGCGCGCGGCAAGTCCTTTGGGCCAATGACGACGATGGCCACAATAGCGATAAGCAAAAGCTCGGTTGAGCCGATATCGAACATCTGGTGCTGTTGTCCGGGTCAGAGCTGGGCGTCAGCCGTGCTTCTGCTCTTCAGCGACCTGCTGCGCCTGCTTTTCAGCGGCCGGCTGGGATTCGATGCGGCTCGCCGGCTTGGCCGTATTGCTGTCCTCATCGTCCGCCAAGCCCTTCTTGAAGCTCTTCAGACCCTTTGCGACGTCACCCATCATATCGGAAAAGCGGCCCTTTCCGAACAGCAGCAAGATCACGATACCAACAACCAGCCAATGCCAGATGCTAAGGCCACCCATTTCAAATTCTCCTTGTACGAGCCACCTATCTAGGCGTCTTCCTCGTCCTTTTCCAGCGGCGATTGCCCAGCCAGCCCCTCGATGGCGAGATCGATGAGATCGAGCAAACCGGCCGCTCTCAAATCGTCGATGCCCGGAAGGTCACGACGGCTGCTAAGGCCAAAATGTGACAGAAATTCGCTTGTGGTCGCATAAATCAGCGGACGGCCCGGCACCTCGCGCCGCCCCGCCGGACGAATCCAGCCAGCCTCCATCAATACGTCAAGCGTGCCCTTGGCCACTTGCACGCCGCGAATGGCCTCTATCTCGGCGCGGCTGACCGGCTCATGATAGGCGATGATCGCCAGCGTTTCCATGCCCGCGCGGGAAAGCTTGCGCGCTTCTTCCTTTTCCCTGCGAAGGATATGGGCAAGGTCCGGCGCGGTCTGGAAATGCCAGCGGCCGCCTCGTTCCACCAGTTGAAAGCCGCGCTCCGCATAGTCGGCCGCAAGCCTGTCGAGCGCGCTGGAAACATTGCCTTCCTGGCCCACATATTGCCTGATCTCGCCAACCGTCAGCGGCTTGTCGGAGGCAAAGAGAGTGGCCTCCACGGCGCGGACGAAATCATCGGGCGGCGTCATGGCGCTGTTCCCGGCGCGCTGCTTGCGATCCGCAGGAAAACCGGTTCGAATATGCCCTCCTGCCGAATGTCGAGCTTTCCCTGCCGCGCAAGCTCCAGGGCCGCGACGAAACTGCTGGCGAGGGCGGAGCGCCGCAGCGCGGGGCTCGCGCCGTCTGGCAAAAAGTTTTCCAAGTTTGCCCAATTGAGCTGCGTCCCAATCAGCCGACCCACGCGCTCGATGGCTTCGTCCAGTGTCATCACCGCGCGGCGGGCGACTACATGCATGGCCGGTTGCGTCCGCGCCTTCATCTGCCCATAGGCTGCGATAAGGTCGTAGATCGACGCATCCCAGGCGGCTTTCCTGACGGTGCGA
>DATEFI010000268.1:0-4379 GCA_035280705.1 Rhizorhapis sp.
GCACAGGCAGGGGCCCAACTTTTCTTCAATAAGGCAGGAAAAAAGGACAGCGGGGTCCCTGCACCGGCAGGGACGACGACCGACCTGTACAAATCCGCCTTCGCGGGATCAGATAACCTACCCCGCCATTTCGTCCGCGCCCCAGGCGCCGCTGAAACGATGGAGATAATCCGATTCCGCCTCAGGCATGGAGAATAAATAGCCCTGAAAGATGGAACAGCCGATGATGCGGAGCATGTCCATCTGTTCCTTCCTCTCGATCCCTTCCACCACCACTTCCAGGCCAAGACCCTGGATAAGGCCGATCACGGCACTGCATATCGTCCGCGCCTCAGGCGAGATGACGATGTCGCGCACCAGGCTGCGGTCGATCTTCACCCGATCGACCGGCAGGTCCTTGAGCCGGGAAAGGTTCGAAAAGCCCGTTCCAAAGTCGTCGATGACGATCTTGATGCCTTCGCGGCGCAACATGCGAACCTGCATCAGGACGCGCGCATCCATGTCCATGGCAAGGGTCTCTGTGATCTCCAGTTCCAGTCGGCCGGGCGCGACGCCATGCCGCTCCATGGCATTGCGCAGGCGCGCGAAAAAGTCGGGCTGCGCCAATTCACGGGTGCTGACATTGATGGCAAGGCGCTGTTCTATGCCCTGGCGCACCCAGCTTGCGGCGGTGGCGCACACCTTGTCCATGACCCAATCGCCAAGTGCCACGATGACGCCGGTTTCTTCCGCCAATGGAACAAAAGCTCCCGGCAGCATGATGTCCCGGTCCGGATGCTTCCACCGCACCAGCGCCTCGGCCGCGATGATCCGGCCAGTGGTGACATCCAGCTGCGGCTGGAACTGAAGCAGGAATTCGTCGCGTTCAAGACCGATGCGCAGGTCGCGCTCCAATTCGGCACGGCCAGCCACCATGGTCGCCAGTTCGTCGTTGAAAAACTGAACGCGCCCGCGCCCATTGTCCTTGGCATAATACATCGCCACGTCCGCCGAGCGGAGGAGGGCGTGGAGATTGTCGCCATGCTGCGGATAGAAGGCAACGCCGATGGACGCGCCGAGATCCACCTGCTGCCCCCCTATATCGAACCGTTCGCCCAGGGCATATTGTACGGCACGGGCGATGCGCTGGGCCGTTTCGGTTGCTGGAAGCTGCGGGAAGAACAGGGTGAATTCGTCACCCGCAAGCCGTCCGACGACTGCATCGCCACTGCCTGCGCCGACCTCTATCATCACCACTTCCCGCAAGCGTCCTGCCACGCGCGAAAGCAGCTGGTCCCCTGCCGCATGGCCCAGCGTGTCGTTGACCGACTTGAACCCGTCCAGATCGATGAAGAACAGGGCCGCCCGCCTATCGGGCGTCAACTCGGCAAGCAGACGCTCGACCTGGCGGCAAAAGCTTGTCCTGTTGGGCAGCGAGGTGACCGGATCGAACATCGCGAGCATCTGGACATTATCAAGATTGGTGCGAACCTGGCTGAACAGGCTTTCCATGGCGATGGAAAGCTCCGGAAGGTCGCGCTTGACCGATTGGGGCACCTTGGCCCCCAGGTCCCCATGGGCGGCGGCCGTCAGCCGTTCCGTTGCCAGGTCCACGGAGGCGGCAATGCCCGAAACCGTGCGCATGGCCGAAGCCCAGCACATGGCACCGCACAATATTGCGATGATGAGGGCGCGGCTGATGCCCTGAACATCGTCATGGCCGCCCGCGCCCGCCAGGAGGGCAAGGATGAAAGCAACGGCGCCTGCACCTGCGGCAAAGGCGACGGCTCGGCTTTTCAGAGATACGCCTTCCATTGGCCCCCACATGAACAGGTCGTGTTCAAAGCAACACGTCGTCGCGGACCAGTTATGAATGGCAGTGGTTAAGAAAGTCTCTGCGCTGGTAAGTATTCTTACCTATTTTTTGCGACGTAATATAATATAAAGCGCGCCTGCCCCTCCATGACGCGGATGAGCGTTGCGAATACTGGCAATATTGGCAGCGTAAGCGCTGCGATCGAGCCAATGACCGATTTCCGCGCGTATGGCTCCCCGGCCGGGGCGATCTTGCGGCGGCCTATCCTCGCGGGATTTTCCTGTAATTACAAGCAGCACGCGCGCACCGCATACTACTGCGTCGGCCAGAAACCGCTCGAGTCTTTGATGCGCGGCCGCAAGGCTGCTGCCATGCAGGTCGATCGACAGTTCCGGAGCAAGCTGCCCGCGCGTAATGCGCCGTTCCCAACCGCTGTCAAGAACGTCGGAGGGTGTCCGCCGCTGCTGTGGCCGCTGCACTGCGGCTGGCGATGTTATTAAGGATGCCGGAGGCGGTACGAATGGCACTGCCGGCGTCTTGCCGCCATCCTCGACTTGTTCCGGTGGCTTGACCGGACGCCGCTTGAGAGGGCGGACGGACCGGGCAAGCTGGTTCCAGGCCGCCCGCTCCTCAGGGCTGAGGCTGCGTCGCGGCATTATTCTGCATCAATCGCGCATAGCTTCCCTTGGGAAGCAGCAGGAGGGCGCTACCCCGTGCCGACATGCCACCTGCAATGGCCCGCGCTTCAGGACCAGAGCCCCAGAATGTATCGATCCGATTGGCGCCCTTGATCGCTCCGCCGGTGTCCTGAGCAATCCACAGGCCATTGGGCTCCGCCCGGTCGAGCGCCAGATAGACAGGCGCTCCCAGGGGCACGAATTTGGGATCGGCAGCAGCGCTCACCCCGCCGACCACTGGCAGCCCCATCGCGCCCAGCGGTCCCGCCCCACTGATCTCGCGGAAAAAGACGAAGCTCTTGTTCTCTTGCATGATCGCCCTTCCTTCTTCGGGATGAGCGCGCAAATAATCCATGATCCCCTGCATGCTGGTCTGGCCGGGGCCCAATAATCCCCGGTCCCGCATCAGCTTGCCGATGCCCACATAGTCGCGGCCATTCTGGCTGTCATAACCGATCCGCATGATCGACCCGTCGGGCAGGCGCAGGCGGCCGCTGCCCTGAACCTGAAGGAAGAAGAATTCGACCGGATCCGCTGCCCAGGCCAGTTCCAGCCCGCGTCCGGCAAGGGTGCCCGCCTCAATCGCGGCCCGGTCCTCGAAGGGAACGAAATTGCTGCCCTGAACCTTTCCCCGGATTTTCTTGCCCTTCAAACTTTCGCTGAAGAGCCCCAGGTCCACGTCCACCAGTTCAGGCGGACGGCGGTAGATTGGGGTTTCGTAGCCGGCACGCTTTTGCCGCGAGCCCAAAATCTCGGGCTCGAAATATCCAGTGGCATGTGCCGCCCCATCCCCCACCTGCACGGTTTCGAAATGGCTGCTGAAGAAACCGGCGGCGTCATTGTCATTCCACCCGGCCGCCGCCGAACAAGCCATCTGCCAGTCGGCGCCATTGGCAAGGCCGCTCTGGTCCGGGCGGCGGACAAGCGATGGACAGGAGGTCCGGAACGCCTGCAGCGCCAGCCGCGTCTTTTCGGGCTCCAGCGCCAAGGAACTGACCGGCGGCCCCTGGACCACGCCCAGACCTCTCGCAGTTGCGCTTTCCGCGGAGGGAGCCGCTGGCGGCAACCGCTCTCCCGGTTTGGCAGGAATGGGCTTGGCGGCCGGAGGCTCAGCGGTCCGGGGCGGGCCGCCGCGCGGGACGACGCCCGCGCAGGCCGCGAGGAACAAGGCAAGGGAAAGGCCAGCGGCAAAACGGATCGAGTTCACGCTGCAAGCCTCCCTGGCAGATCAAGCCGCTTCGTCGGTCTCGGTCAACTTCCAGTTAGGATCGCTGCTCTTCACATCGCGGCTGAAGGTCCAGACGTCGTGCGTGGGAACCGCATCGGTCATGGAGCCTGCCACGACATTGCCGTCCTTGTCGCGCGTCACCGCCGCGATGTCGGCATCGAAGCGCAGGGTGATGCTGGCGACAGAGCCGCTGATGGTGGCGTCGGAAATCTGCACCCGGTCAATGCGGATCAAACGGTTTTCCAGGCTATGGCCTTCCGCTTCCCGTGCCTCGATGGCCTGCACGAAGGATCCATAAACCTCATTGTCGCACAAATAGGCGAGTTCATCCCTGTCGCCCTTCCAAAAGGCTTCGAGGATCATTCGATAGGCGGATTTGGCCCCTTCGGCGAACTGGTTCACGTCAAAGCGGCGGTCCGCATTGATGATCGCGCGGACGCCGTTTTCGGCGGAGGGCGCAATAAGGCCGTCGGGCGAGCGCACGGGCTCCGGCCGCATCTCTTCGACGCGCTTGGGCGTCAGCACCGGCATGGGTGCACGATCTTCGGCCTGAGGGGCGGGCTGCTGCTCATGCCCGGTTCGCTTGCCGAGCACCGAATAGAGGCGCAAGCCAAGAAAAGCCGCCACCATGGCCAGAATGACGATGACTGTCACTACAAACTCCGAATATTCCAGCGAT
>DATEFI010000269.1:0-6619 GCA_035280705.1 Rhizorhapis sp.
TCCTCCCTGTCCACAAAGGCTATTTGAAGATCTTAATCGAACGCAATCCCGTCGTCCCTGCGAAGGCAGGGGCGACGGGATGATTTTATCGATGTGCGGTCCGGCTAATAGCTGCCCTCCCCCTCTTTCCTTCCAACCCTATTGCCAATCCACTCGTCTTGCATGCAGAAAACGCACTCGCGCTTCCGTGTCCGCTTAATTATGCTGCACTGCACCATTGGAGAGCCATTTGGCCCGCAAATTTCTTTATGTCGTTGCAATATTAACCATGCTGGCCGTGGCCGCCGCCTTTGTCTACCGGCTCTGGGGAGAGCAGCTGATGACGGCTGCCATGGTCCCGACTGCCAATTATGTGCCGCTAAAGCCCCTCCCCCACAGCGCCTATGCGGCGCCCGCCATGTGGTATGCACGGCCGGACATTCACCGGGACAACCCCGCACTTTGGCTCCCTGCAGGCGTGCCGAACGGAAAAATGGGCCCTGCGGCGATTTTCTTCATCCATCCCACCTCCTATCTTCAGCGGAACAGTTGGAATGCGCCCCTCTATGATGCCGAGTCGGCTGACCGGGCGCGACTGTTCATCCGCAGCCAGGCGAGCGCCTTCAATAGCCTGGGAGAAATATGGGCGCCGCGCTATCGCCAGGCGACCTTCGGCGCCTTCCTGACCGGCAAGGCGGAGGCGAGGCGCGCGCTTGACGCGGCCTATGAGGATGTCGTCGCCGCCTTCAACCAGTTCCTTGCGCATAATCCCGGCCGGCCGCTGATCCTCGCGGCCCATAGCCAGGGCTCGCTGCACCTTGTCCGCCTTCTCAAGGAACGGGTTGCCAATACCTCGATCGCGGATCGGGTGGTCGCTGCCTATGTGGTCGGCTGGCCGGTCTCGGTTGAAAGCGACTTGCCCGCCCTTGGCCTCCCCGCCTGCCACAGCAGGGCGCAGGCCCGCTGCATATTGAGCTGGCAGAGCTTTGCGGAGCCTGCCGACCCAAGGGCGATATGGGACGTTTATAATGAAAGCGTTGGCCTTACCGGAAAGACGCGCAAGGGCACACGCATGCTGTGCATCAACCCGCTCACCGGCGCACCCGACAGCGCGGCGGCGGCAAGCCGGAATCTCGGCACCTTGAAGCCCGATGAAGCGATGGCGGAGGCGACACTGGTCCAGGCAGCTGTTCCCGCCCGCTGCAACCGGGAGGGCTTCCTTCTGGTCGGCAACCCGCCGGACCTTGGCCCCTATGTGCTGCCCGGCAATAATTACCATGTCTATGATTATGCCCTGTTCTGGGCCAATGTGCGCGCGGATGCGAGTGAAAGGCTCAAGACATTCCTGGCGCACTGATCACCACCGACAGGACCGAATTCAGGGCGGCGCTGCCCACGGGCGGGCGGCTGATCGGGCTTGATGTCGGCACGAAGACGATCGGCCTTGCCCTGTGCGATGCGGGCTGGTCGATTGCCAGCCCGGCGCACACCATTGCACGCAGCAAATTCAGCAAGGACAAGGCGGCCCTGACGCAGTTCATCGCGCAGCAGCAGGTGAAGGGCATCGTCGTCGGCCTGCCTTTCAACCTGGATGGCAGCGAATCTCCGCGAAGCCAGTCCAGCCGCGCCTTTGCGCGCAACATATCGGACCTTGATCTGCCGATCCTGCTCTGGGACGAGCGCTGGTCGACGCAGGCGGTGACGCGGACGCTGATCGACGCCGACGCCAGCCGCGCCCGCCGCGGAGAATTGGTGGACAAGCTTGCGGCAAGCTACATCCTGCAAGGCGCTATCGATGCGCTCTGCGGGGTGTGAGAATAACGCACTGTCTTCGTCATGCTTCATCTTCCGTCGTCTCTGCGCAGGCAGGGACCCCGCTTCTCTCCAACAAGACTGAAGAAAAAGCTGGGTCCCTGCCTGTGCAGAGACGACGGGGGTATGTTGCTTAATGCGTGTTCGATGCCCGCTGTCCCCCTTTCCGCACTTGAGCTTCCGCCCCGGCTGGAATAAGCGGGGCGACAATGCAGTCCTCCCCGCCCTCAAAGACGAGCAAGTCCGGCCTTTCCGGCCGGGAGAATTTTCCGCATCGGCATTTGCTGGGGATGGAAAATCTCCAGCCTTGGGAAATCCGCTTCCTCCTCGACGAAGCTGAAAACTGGGTCGCGCTCAACCGGCGATCGGCCAAGCATGACGACCGGCTGGCTGGCCTCACCCAGATGAATGCCTTTTTCGAGAACAGCACCCGGACGCTGCTCTCCTTCGAAGTGGCGGGGAAAAGGCTGGGGGCGGACGTCGTCAATATGCACGCCGCCCAATCCAGCGTGAAGAAGGGCGAAACGCTGATCGACACGGCGGTAACGCTCAACGCCATGCGGGCCGACGTCATCGTCATTCGCCACCAAAGCTCGGGCGCGGTGCAGCTCATCGCCGACAAGGTGGACTGCCCCGTCCTGAATGCAGGCGACGGGCGGCACGAACATCCGACGCAGGCGCTGCTCGACGCTCTCACCATCCGCCGCCGCACGGGCCGCATCGAAGGGCTGACCGTCGCCATCTGCGGCGATGTGCTTCACAGCCGCGTGGCGCGGTCGAATATCATCGGCCTTTCCACTTTGGGTGCGGAAGTACGCGTCATTGCGCCGCCCACGCTGATGCCCGAGGCCATCGACCGGATGAGCGCCATTCCCTTCACGGATTTTGACGAGGGGCTGAAGGGCGCCGACGTGGTGATGATGCTGCGGCTCCAGAATGAACGGATGGACGGCGGCTTCGTCCCCTCGCCGCGCGAATATCACATGCTCTATGGGCTGACGCCCGAGCGGCTGGCGAAGGCAACGCCCGACGCCCTGGTCATGCATCCAGGTCCGATGAACCGGGGCGTCGAGATCACCAGCGGCATCGCCGATCATCCGGACCGTTCCGCCATTACCGAACAGGTCGAAATGGGCGTGGCCGTGCGGATGGCCTGCCTTGACGTCCTCACGCGCGCGGCACGGGGGGTGGAAGGATGGGCGTGAACGGGCTCATTGCCATCACCAATGGAAAGCTGGTCGATCCCGCACGGACGATGGTCGAAGCGGGCACGCTTCTGCTGAAGGGCGACACCGTTCTTGCCGCAGGGACCGTGGAAGTGCCCGCCGATGCGGAAATCGTCGATGCCAAGGGCCTGCTGGTGGCACCGGGGATCATCGACCTCGGCGTATTCAAGACCGACAAGCCCGCCTTTCACTTCGGGGGCATCACCCGGGCGGCTCTGATGCCTGACCAGTCGCCGGTGCTCGATGATCCGGGTCTCGTGCAGCATGCGGCGCGCGCCGGAAAGCCCGACTTCTGGGTCCACCCGCTCGCGGCAGCCACAAAAGCGCTCGAGGGGCGCGAGCTTGCCGAAATGGCAATGATGAAAGCCGCCGGGGCCCGCGCCGTCGCCACCGGCCGGCGCTGGATCGCTGATTCCGGGGTCATGTTGCGCGTGCTCCGCTATGCGGCGGCGCTCGACCTCATCGTGATCGCCCATGCCGAAGATGATGGACTTGCGGGCAGTGCCGTCGCCACGTCCGGGGAAACCGCGACAAGGCTGGGCCTTCCGAGCGCGCCAGCCTGCGCCGAGGCCATAGCGATCGCTCGCGACATCATGCTGGCGCGCGAAGCCGATGCCGCCATCCACTTCCGCAATGTGACCACCGCCCAGGGCTTCGACCTTGTGCGGCAGGCCAAGGCGGAAGGCCTTAAAGTCACCTGCGGCGTCAGCCCCGCTTATCTGTTCCTGTCGGACAATGCCGTCTCTGACTTCCGCACCTTCGCCCGGCTCTCTCCTCCGCTGCGGAGCGAGGATGACCGCAAGGCGGCCATCGCTGCCGTTGGCGACGGCACGGTCGACGTCATTTCCTCAAGCCATGATCCGCGAGGGCCGGAGGACAAGCGCCTGCCCTTCGCCGATGCGGCGCCGGGCATGGCGGGCGCGGAAACGCTGCTGGCGCTGGCCCTCAATCTCGCTCGCGACGGCGTGGTGGGAATGAACCGCCTCTTCTCCATGCTGACGGCCAACCCCGCACAGATTCTGGGGATCAATGCCGGGACATTCGCCCGAGGCGCGGCGGCGGACATCATCCTCATCGATCCAGAGGTGCCCTGGCAGGTGGATTCAAACAGGATGGCGGCACAGGCGGGCAACACACCCTTTGACCGCATGCCCGTTCAGGGCCGGGTCCGCCGAATCATGAAGGGCGGCCAGTTCCTCAACTAGTTTCTTCTGTTTTCCGTGATTTCCGGGCCGCCAGATGATTCCATCTGGCTCGAAATCACTCGGGCCGCCCCCAATCATGCTCCCCGCAGGATTGTTCTGCTGCCTCAGGAACCGCGATAGGCCAGTTGCCGCATGTCGCGAGACACCCATTGGCTCTTCGCCGCCCCTTCGATCCGCCGCACGAAACAGCCGGACCCCTTGGCTCTCAAGCTGGCGCAAAGCCGCTCGGCTTCGGCCCGGCTATCGAAACCGGAAAGCGCCAGGCGGTGGAAAGTCCTGCCCCCGATCTGGCTTTTGTTGGCGATTGAAGCGAAAGTGCGGATGTTCTGATACCGGCTGCTGAGCTTCCGCCATGCCTGATCGACTCCCTCGGCGCTGCTGAACGCGCCAAGCTGAACGGCATAACCACCCGCAAGATGGTAAGACCCGGTCTTTTTCTGAACCGGCGCTGCAGCAGGAATGGCGACGGACTGGATCATTGGCGGCGCGGGCCTTACTGGCTCTGCGGCCGGAGCGGCCTCGGCAAAGCTCTCCGCTTCCGCTGGCGTTTCAGGAACATAGGCGGGCGGCGTCAACTCAGGAGCCGCCGCCATTTCGACGGGCGCAGGCGCCGCATTCAGCGCCAGCGCTACAGGCAGGCCGGGATCGGCCTGCGGAGTCGTGCCGATCAATTGCGCCACTTGCTCGGCCTTGGCGCCCGGACGGTTGAGCATGGCCCATTCGGTGATGCGCTTTGCAGCCTCGGCGGGAGAAAGATCCTGGCTCGCCACCAGCTTCGATTCGCGCCAGTTTCCGGCAAGGGCCAGGGCATAGGCCAGGTTCTGCCTCACCTTGGGCGTGGCATCGGCCTGCCGCGCCTCTGCCAGCAACACGCGAAGACCTTCGTCCGCATCCCCTGCGAGCGCCAGGGCCAGGCCATAATCGGCCGCCGGAAGCACATCCATCTGCTCTTGCAGAAGCGCGCGAGCGGCTTCGCTTCGCCCGCCAGCGATGCGCGTCATGGCAAGGCCGATCACCACGCGGGCGTCGACCTGGCCGAGCGACATGGCGTCTTCAAAGCTGCGTTCGGCCGATGCGAAACGGCCCTCGGCAAGATAAGCCTGCCCCAGTTGCGCGCGGAGCTGCGCGTCATTGGGACTGGCGGCTACCGCTGCCTCGGCGGAGGCCAGCGCCTTGCCGGCAGACGGCGCGGGCCGCATCGCCGCAGGACCTCCGGTGCCCGGAGCGGTGCTGGCGCATCCCGCCATGGTCGCACCCAGAATGAAGGAGGATGCCGCGAATTTGAAGAAGGCGGAACGCTTCATTGGTCCTATCCTCTGATCAGGCCTGTCCGGCGGCGCGCCGTTCGGGCAACTGCTCTGCGAGCTGTTCGACATGCGGCCATTGCTCGAGAAGCTCATCGAGGGCTTCCGTCACCAGTTGCTGTGCCGAGCGGTTGGAGACTGCGCAGGCGAGGCGCAGCTTCAAATGGCGGTCGGCGTCCAGGCGAAGCGTGAACGCCGCTTTGGACTTGCGCTGATCGAGGCCTACGGGCCGCGCCTTGGCTTTGCCCGCTTTCGCCTTGGGGGCAGCGGGTTCTTCCTCGAATTGTCCATTAGCTACTTTTTCAGCCAGCATCTGGCGCTGCTCGACGACGGCTGGCACCTCGACGGGCGCAATTGCCGTCTCGCGCGCTTCGCTTGGCGCAGCGAGCCAGGCCGGCTGTGGCTCAGGCACGGCCGGATGGCTCGGCAGGGGCGAAAGTCCGGCATGCGGATGCTGCTGGGCAGAGGCGATATCCTCACCCATGTCGTTCCAGCCCAGATCCTCATGGCCAAGGCCCATTCCGCCGCCCAGATATTGGCGGCGCATCGCGGGCTTCGCCGTCCCCTTTCGCGCCAGAAGGCCGGAGGTGAGGGAGGCAAATGGCTTTGGTTCACCCATGGTCATGTTCCCCACTTACTGGCCAACCACACGACGGCCGAAGCCGCCCAAGGGACGCGGCGCGCCCAGATGTCCGTTCGCCATCTGGGGCGTAGCGAACACCGTGCGCCGGAAATTCTTTTCGAGGCGGTCGGAGACATAGCTCCAGAGCGCGACCACTTCCTGGGCCGAACGGCTGTTCGGATCGACCTCCATCACGGTGCGGCCGTCGATCATGGACGCAGCGAAATCGGTGCGGTGATGGAGCGTCACGGGCGCGACCGTGCCATGCTGGGAAAGCGCCACTGCGGCTTCGGAGGTGATCTTCGCCTTTGGCGTCGCGGCGTTCACGACAAAGATTAAAGGCTTGCCCGCCCGTTCGCACAGATCGACCGTAGCGCCCACCGCCCGCAGGTCATGGGGACTTGGGCGCGTCGGCACGACGATCAGCTCGGCCACTGAAATGACGCTCTGGATCGCCATGGTGATGGCGGG
>DATEFI010000270.1:0-2657 GCA_035280705.1 Rhizorhapis sp.
GATGAGGTCGTTCGCTCGCGCCCTGCAAATCCGAACCGCTCCTGACCAATCGAACGCTGCGCCACCGCTGCTCTCCTCCTCGGAAAGCCCATAGAATCAGCAATTACCACGCCTGTCTACGCCAACCCGCGCACAGGTCTCGTAGCTCCGTCATCATCATCCTCTCTGTCGTCATGCTACCCGAGCCAGTATGTCGCCGCGCCGCTGGCTTGCAAGCCGATGCATGCCTTGCCCGACCAAATTCTTATGGACGGATAATAATCCGTATTTGCGCACCGCTTCAAACGTTTGCCTAGCTATATCTGCACGCTCTCTGATACAAGTATTCTTGCATGCGCTTCGCTGCACGGCTTATTTCCAAGGACGGGGAGGGGGCTGCTGCTCCGCGCGGGTTCAGACCAACTCCTTCAACATGGCGACATCATAAGGTATGAGGGTGTCGACCGCCCCCTGGCGAACCTTTTCCGCCCAGTCCGGATTGGCAATCATGCTTCGTCCGATGGCGGCCAAGTCAAACTCTCCAGCATCAAGACGCCTTACCAATTCCTCGACAGTGGCGCGGGCGGCCCCTTGCAAGGCATTGCCGCGGTCGGGTCGATTGCGCTGAAGGGGCTCACCAATCCCGACGCTCCCCACAGTCATCGATGGAACGCCGGTGATCTTCTTCGCCCATCCGGCCAGGTTCAGGCGACCGTCCTCTTCAGGAAACTCCGGTGCCCAAAAACGTCGGGTCGAACAATCGAAAAGACTGAGGCCGGCATGGGCGAGGGGGGTGAGGAGCCGTTCCAGGTCCTGCGCATTCTCGCACAGCCGGGCCGTGTAGAATTCAGGCGATTTCCATTGGGATATGCGCATAGCAATGGGAAAGTTCGGCCCCACCCGCAAACGAACTTCCCGGATGATCTCGACGGCAAACCGCGTACGTGCGGCACTGTCTCCGCCATAGTTATCCGAGCGCCGGTTGGTCCGGTCCCAGAAGAAGCTGTCGATCAGATAGCCATGCCCGGCGTGGATCTCCACGCCATCGAAGCCTAACGCCTGTGCATTGGTCGCGGCAGTTGCATAATCCTCGATGGTTTGGTCGATCTGCAACTGCGTCATGGCCTCGAGAGGAGGGCGGTCGCTCGCATGCTCATGACATTGCGGGTAGATGCCCGATGGAGACAAGGATGGGAGGGAGGGATCATGCGATTGATCCCGCAGACGATTGATGCCGGAGTGCCATAGCTGCGGCATCATTTTGCCGCCGGCCTCGTGGACCGCTTCGATCACCTTGCGCCACCGTTGCAGCGCTGCGTCTCCGAAGAAGTCAGGGATTTTCGCGCTGAACGCGCCACGTCTGTTGATCGCGGACCCTTCGGAGATGATGAGGCCTGCGCCTCCAGCAGCCCGGCGGCTGTAATAGTCGACAGCGGTGCCGTCCAGCACGCCATCCCGGGCGAAGCCACGGGTCATCGGTGACACCACAATCCGGTTGCGGAGAGCAAGGTCGCCCAATTGCATCGGCATAAATAGAGGCTCAAAATCTCCCCCCCCAGTTGAAATGGGTCCACCCGATACCCGAACGCCCGTCATATTCTTCCTCATACAAATGCATGGTCTTCTTTTACGAACGATAGTATCAAGATTGATCCCGCGTCAATCTGTTCATTGAACATACGTATTTATGGATAAATGGGTAAGTTGACTCACCTTCCGATCTTTAAATTATGGAGATTGTCATCATTTACACACGGGTTTTTCCCGAATGATCTGACGGGAAGGTGACGGGGCGCATTCTAGGGCATGTCGCCTAACGTGCTTTGCTCATCCTGGAGAGCCATGGCCTGCGGCATCTGCTCGACAGCAACAAGTCTTGGGCGCGTGCATCGCAGGGTTCAGAGGCGGCGCTTTCGGCTGGGCATGCTCTTTGGCAAACCTGCCGAGACTGCCTGTAGGGCGGGAGGTAGAGCAGCTTGGCGCCCGCTGCCCGGATGGCCTTGCGCACGGCCTGGCCCTTGTGGCTGCCGAGGTTGTCCATGTTGACGATGTCGCCCGGCGACAGTGTCGGCACGAGGAACTGCTCGACGTAGGCGGTGAAAAGTTGGCCATTGATCGGTCCGTCGAGCACGCAGGGCGCGTCGATCCGGTCGCAGCGCAGGGCGGCCACGAAGGTCAGCGTCTTCCACTTGCCGAACGGGGCCTTGGCGACCAGCTTGCTGCCCCGCTTCGACCAGCCCCTGAGCGGGGTCATGTTGGTCTTGGCCCAGGTCTCGTCGATGAAGACCAGCCGCCGGGGATCAAGCCGGCCCTGATACTTCTTCCACTGCGCCCGCCGCCGCGCGATCTTCGGGCGATCCTGCTCGCTCGCGAACAGGCTTTTTTTGAAGCTGTGTCCGGCCTTGCGCAGCAACGACCACACCGTGTTCGGGCTGACCCGATAGCCGCGCTCGGCAAGCTCAAGCGCCAAGCCCCGTACCGTCAGATGCGGGCACTCCTCGAGCCATAGCAGCATCCAAGCCTGCTCGCCCGCCAGGACGCGCGGCTTGCAGCCGCCCATCGGCCGCGAACCGGCACTGCCGGTTTCGCGTAGCCGCTGCGACCATTTCACCGCGCGCGCCACGCTCACCTCGAACGTCGCCGCAACCTCGCGCACCGAGCGGCCCGACAACACCGCC
>DATEFI010000271.1:0-3286 GCA_035280705.1 Rhizorhapis sp.
ATTCAGGCGATCATCCGTCTTGATGGAGGTCGGCGTTTTCGGTCCTAATATCAATTGGATGGCATCGTGGCGTTCATTGAAGAATATCACGCCGTGAGCGATGAATTGCTGGACGAGACACTGCCATCCCTCCCCCGAAAAATGTCCGATGCCATCCATATGAGCCTTGAGTTCGCCGGCGATTTCGCGCGCGGCGGCTGCGTACACTTCGAAGAGGCTTGAAAAAAGATGATAGGCGGAACTTTTGGGGATATCCGCGGCCTCCGCGACGTCGGTCAACGAAATCTCGTCCATATCCTTCGTCAACAGCAATTTACGGGCGGCAGCAACCATCTCGCTGCGCCGCACACGGCCACGTTCCTGTGTCTTTCTTGCCAACAAAAAATCCTTACATCGATCTCAACGCGGTCGAAACAGGCGCAGATATAGAACCGATTCGCATTTTCTGCAAAAACGGAGAGGGCCGCGTCCGGCCTGACCGGCTCACCACCGCTTGCGCCCGAATTGAAAATTTCTTCCCCTTACCGGGAGGTTTCCGACGATCCATGGAGCCCCCTTCTGCATAATTTGAGTTGTCATCCAATAGAAATAAGATAGAAAGTAAACCGAATCAATTCGGGTTTATTGCAGCGCGGGCGATGGGAAGCGGAAGGGGCCGCTCTATCGATCCCGCCCGCTGCAAATGCGGCCCGAATTGAGGGAATGATATCAGGGAGAGGTCGACAGTTGACGGCGCGATAAGGGCGCCTCTGTCAGGCCCCGTGGGAGTGGCTTATGACGTCAACGAAGAATTCAGGGGATTTTCCTTCTGTCACCCGGCGTGATTTTGTGGGTGGAACGATGCTGGGATCGGGTGCGGCCTTGCTGACGGCGGGCGCTCCCTCGCTGATGGGGTCCGCAAAGGCGCAGACGATCGACGCGCCGCTGACCGGACTTGGCGAAGACTGGTCCGGACCCAGCGGTGTGGGTGATTATGCCGGCAAGAACGGCAACACCTACAAGATCGTCAATGCTGCCCATGGTGACATCCGTGACGGTACGCTCGACAAGCGCGTCGCCAGCGCGCCGCTGACGGACGATCTCTATGATGTGGTCATCGTCGGCTCGGGCATTTCGGGCCTCACCGCCGCCTATGTCCTCCTCAAGGAGAAACCGGATACCAAGGTTCTTATCCTCGACCAGCATGAGATTTTCGGCGGCGAGGCCAAGCAGAACGACTTTGACGTGGACGGCTACAGGCTGACCGCGCCACAGGGCTCGACGGGCATCGTCGTCCCTTGGGCGAAGGCGGCCGAATCCGGCTTTCCCACGCCCTTCCTCAAGGAACTGGGCTATCCGGACGCCTTCCAGTATCAGGAGCCGCAGAACCTCTCGCAGCCCATGCAAATTCCCGCGGACATGTGGACGCCGATGCATATCGGCTGGGAACGGGCGGACATGGCCTTCTTCTACGAAGGCAAGGGCATGGTCAAGAATCCCTGGCGCAACGGCTTTGCCGAGGCACCGATCGCGGACAAGCTCAAGCGGGCCCTGGTCGAACTTGAACTCTTCCGGACGCCTCCCGAGCGCAAGGATTGGGCACAGTGGCTCGACAGCATGTCCTACAAGGCGTTCCTGCTGAACGTCGCCAAGGTGCCCACCGACGTCATCGACGATGTATGCGCCTATCTCGACCCGGTGATGGCCGCCATGGGCTGCGGCCAGGGGTCGGACATCATCTCGGCCTATTCGGCCTATAATTACATGATGCCCGGCGTGAACGCCTATTCCCGTTACCTGAATGGCGGCACCGATCCGACCGACGGCATCTATCTGGCGACCTTCCCCGGCGGCAACACCTTCGCCGCGAAACGTTTCCTCAAGCTCGCCAAGCCCGACGCGCTGACCGGGGGCACCGGCCTGTACGAAATCCAGTACAGCACCGTTAATTGGGAGGCGCTGGACCGGCCGACCGACAATTATCGCATCCGCCTGGGGGCCACGGTGTTTTCCGTCGTCCATGAGGGCAAGCCCGAAAAGGCCAAGACCGTCCGCGTGACCTATGCCAAGGACGGAAAGATGGCCTCGGTGCGCGGCAAATATGTCATCTGCGCGGGCCAGCAGCATGCCAACCGCCGTATCTGTCACGACATCTCGCCCCAATATCGGGAGGCGATGCAGGCCTTCCACCACGCCCCGATCCTGGTCATCAATGTCGCGCTGCGGAACTGGAAATTCCTCGACAAGATGGGGGTCGCAGCCATTCGCTGGTTTGAAGGCCTTGGCTGGTGGACCAGCTTGCGCCGCAATCTGGTTCTCGACGGCAAGGAAACACAGCCGCTCGACCCCAACAAGCCGGTCGTGCTGACCCAATATATTCCCTTCCTGTTGCCGGGCACTCCCTTCCCCGATCAATGCACCCAGGCGCGCATGCAGCTTTTCAGCATGAGCTTTGCCGATATCGAGGCGCAGGTCCGCGACCAGTTCACGAAGATGTTCGCGCCCTACGGCTTCGACGCCGATCGGGATATCGCAGGCATCATCACCAACCGCCAGGGCCATGCCTATTTCGTCGGCTATCCCGGCTTCTTCTTCGGCAAGGACGGAAAGCCCGCGCCAATGGAAATCCTGCGCGAACCCTTCCATCATATCGCGTTCAGCCATTCCGAGCTGTCCGGTGCCCAGATGTGGGAAACCGCCGCGGAACAGGGCGAACGCGCGGCAAAGCAGATTCTGGCGAAGCTCGCCTGAGGGAGACAAGACAATCATGAAATTGCCCATTTTTGCAGCATCCTTCATCCTCGCCGTGGCGAGCGCCGCAGTCCCGACGATCGCGGCCTCGCAACCCGTCGCCGAAATCGGCGCGGTCCCGGCGCCCAAGGCCGCGGAACTGAGCGCTTTCCAGGCGGCGACGCGCAAGCTTTACGCGATGAAGGAAAAGGCCTTTGCCGAAGGTAAGGTCGACCCGATCGTCAAGCGCTTCTATGCCGCCAACGCGATGTCGGTGGGGCCTGAGGGCAAGCCCTATGAAGGACGGGCAGCCTATTTCGAAAATTACCAGAAAGTGGTGCCAGCCTATAATGTGAAGGTCGAGCCCGTCCATGCCTATGTGAACGGCAATGCCGGCTGGGAATGGGCGAATTTCCGGGTCCGGCCGAAGGACCCTCATTCTACCGAAAAGCCCTTCTCCTTCGTCATTCTCTTCCTGTGGACGAAGGTGAAGGGGGAATGGGTCTGCGCGGGCGACTCCTATGTCGTCGGCGAGTTCCCGTCCAACTGATCCCCTGTCCTGTCAAGCGGAGCCTTA
>DATEFI010000272.1:0-3264 GCA_035280705.1 Rhizorhapis sp.
TCCACCGGCTTGCCCAAAGGCCCTGCGAAAGAGCGGCTTTCCCCCCGCCAGAGCGCACGGACCGCTTCCATGCCCTCGATCAGCGCCCCGGAACGGTCCGCGAAGGATTCCGGGCGAAGCACGAAATCATTGGGCTGCCAGCCAGAGGCAAAGGCAATGCCCGCCCGGCCGTTCGACAGATTGTCGACGACCGACCATTCTTCCGCCACCCGCGCCGGATGATGCAGCGGCACCACGACGCTTCCGCCCCTGATGTCCACCCGGCTCGTAACGGCGGCCACCGCCGCGCCCGTCACTGCCGGATTGGGGTAAAGTCCGCCAAAGGCATGGAAATGCCGCTCCGGCGTCCACACCGCGCAAAAGCCGTTCTGATCGGCAAACTTCGCGCCCTCCAGCAGCAGCCGGTATTTCTCGCCGGGCTCGCTCTCCGCATCGGCGGCGAAATAGAAGAGGCTGAAATCCAGCGGCCGCCTGAGCGGGGCCGCAGCGTCGGTCAGCTCTCCTCCGGTCGCAAGAACCACATGCATGCCCCGGCTCAATGTCCAGCTGAGTTCAAGCACGGAGATATCGAAGCTGAGGCTCGTGACGGCGAGCCAGCTTCCCTCGGGCGTGATCTGCTGGTCCATCCCTGCGAAGAAATTTGCGACATTGCGATGTTCAACCATCACGCCCTTGGGCTTGCCGGTGGAACCGGAGGTGTAGATCACATAGGCGAGGCTTGCGGGGCCAGCGCCGCTTTCCACCGGATCAGCGGAGTGAAGCATGATCTCCGGCCAATCGGCGTCGATCCGCACCAGCGCCGCGTCCTGGACTGCGAGCTGCCCCGCCAGGTGCGCCTGCGTGACGATCACCTTTGCGCCGGAGTCGCTCACCATATGCGCGATGCGCTCGGCGGGATATTTGGGATCGAGCGGCACATAGGCGCCGCCCGCCTTCTGTATGGCGATCAGCGCAACCAGCATCTCCAGCGACCGTTCGACGAACAGTCCCACAAGCTGGTCGGGCCCGACGCCCAGCGCTTGCAGGTGCCGCGCCAGTTGGTTGGAGCGCCGGTCAAGCTCGCCATAGCTAAGGCTTTCGCCCCGGCAGGTGGCGGCAATGCGCTCGGGCGCCCGGCGGGCCTGCTCGCCAAACAGTTCATGGACGCAGGCATCGGCTCGCCACGGGGCCTCGGGTCCGCTCCAGGCGCGGATGGCGTGAAGCTGTTCGACGGAACTCAGTAATGGGAATTCTCCCACGGCACGCTGCGGCTCCTCGTCCGACGCCCGAAGCAAGGCGAGCAAACCCTGCTGCATGGTCTCGATCGCCGAAGCATCAAGACGCGCCGCGTCATGGAACCAGCCTGTTGCCTTCCCGTCAGACCGGATGGCGATGGTCAGGTCGGATCCGGGCAGCGGCTGCACATCCTCCAGCCGCTCGGCGATAAGGATGGAGACCGGCAGCAGCGGCTCCTCCCGTCCCTTCATTTCCGGCATGCGCGCAACCAGGTCGGCAGCAAAGCCGAGCCGCCGGTGCGCCTCCCGCACATTGGTCGCGATCCGTTCCTGCAGGGACGCCATGTCCGCCGTAAAATCCACCTCCGCGCGGACCGGCACCTGCGGCGAGAGCCATGCCTCCAGCCCCTCATGGGAGGCGGTCATCACTGGATCGGTATAGCCAAGATCGAACACCGCCTTGTCGGAAATCCGTGCGATCAGGGCGACGGCGGCGGCGAGCACCGTCTTGTCTCTCCCAAGAACATCCGGGCCGGGCATGACGAGTTCCGCGTGCGCCATGATATCCCGACCCGGATGTCGGTCCCGTGCGACTAGGGGGAGGTCGACGGGACCAAGCGATGTGATGCGGCCGCGCCAATAATCCTCATGCGCGGCCATTGCTGAGTTGATTTCGCCAAGGGCAGAAAGCGTCTGGGGTGACAGAAGGTCGAACTTCGCCCCGTCAGCCAGGCCGAACCGGCTGGCGGCTTCTCCGGGCGTCAGGTCCACCCCACCCAGAGTGGCGAAGCGGCGAAGAGCAATGTCCCTGCTCGCCGTGGCCACGACAATGCGGTCGGGCTGAATTTCCAGGATCGTTCCAGGCGCAAGGCGGGAATCCGGCGCTTCAATGCTGGTCGCTTGCACCAGCATCAACTTGCCCGCAAAGCTCGCCTTTGCCTTGCCGACGGGATTGGCATAGCCCCCGAAATCAAGCGCCCGGACCAGCGCATCGATCTTTTCGGCGGGCTGGTTCCACTGAATGGCGCAAGCCGCCTCTGGCCGGTGCCGCCGGGAGAAATAGCGGGCCGGGCCATCCGGCTGCGCCTGGGGCACGATGCGGCCATTGCCAAGGCCGTCCACCAGTTCCTCGAAACTCTCGATCGCAGCGGCAAAGCATTTGGTGTTGAGCGAAAATGCTGTCTCGCCTTCCTCAATGGCAATACCGCGGGCCGTCAGCACCTCGCCGGCATCAACCTTGGCTGTCATCTTGTGCCAGGTGATGCCGTGCAGCGGCTCGCGATTGAGCAGAGCCCAGACGGGCACATTCAGCCCGGCATAATGCGGCAGTGGGCCGTCATGGAAATTGATGGCGCCCTTCATGGGCAGGCTCAGCACTTCGCCCGGCAGCACTGACAGGTTGGTGACGCTGAAGAGATAGTCGAACGGCCCGACTCCGGCGGCGGGCAGGTCATTTGGCCGGTCGATGAGGATAATTCCCGCGTCGCTTGCCCAGTCGCGGATGGCGGTTCGCCGCGATACCACCGCTGCGATTTCATGGCCGCGGGCCTGCAAGGTCCTGGCGCATTGAATTAGAAGAGATTCTTCACCAATAAGGACGCAGCGCCAGGAAGAATGCATCACGGACTCCCGCCAATTAGAATTGCGGCAGCGGCTTTCGAAATGAACCCCCCGGTCCGCACGAGCATCAAAGCCCCGCATATCGGCTGATCTTAAATACCGCTTCAGATGAGCATTATGAACAATGCTGGATCAGAGACAATTTTTCGAATTGCCTTGGGATAAATCCCCACTGCCTAAGGCATAGGCCATATTCGCGGGGATCATTTATACTCTGAAAGGAGTATATGAATTCTCGATTTGGCTAGGTCGAGACCATATTGCAGTTGTCCCTGCTTTCTGTCCAATTCAGTGGTCGGGATCGGCTGTCATCCGCTCCAGATTCCCGGCACCTCGCCTCGCCACGGCGGCAGGAGGCGCTGGTCCATAATAACTTCTTAGTGGGGAATTCTGCCGAGTTTATCGCCCGCCGTTCAGTCGTATGCTGAAG
>DATEFI010000273.1:0-2277 GCA_035280705.1 Rhizorhapis sp.
TCAAGCCCCTCCCCTGAAGGGGAGGGGTTGGGGTGGGGCGGCTCATCATCCCACGCTTCCCTCAAGACTGATCCCCAGCAACTTCTGCGCCTCGACCGCAAATTCCATCGGCAATTGCTGCAGCACTTCCTTCGCAAAGCCATTGACGATCAGCGACACTGCCGTTTCCTGATCCAGCCCGCGCTGCATCGCGTAGAAAAGCTGGTCGTCCGAAATCTTCGATGTCGTCGCTTCATGCTCGATCTGGGCGCTGGGGTTCTTCACCTCGATATAGGGCACGGTATGCGCCCCGCACTGATCGCCCAGCAGCAGGCTGTCGCACTGGGTGAAGTTCCGCACATTCTCTGCGGTCGGCGCAACGCGCACCAGGCCACGATAGGTGTTGTTGGACTTGCCCGCGCTGATGCCCTTCGAAATGATCGTCGAGCGGCTGTTCTTGCCGAGATGGATCATCTTCGTGCCGGTATCGGCCTGCTGGTAGTTGTTGGTGAGCGCAACGGAATAGAACTCCCCGACGCTGTTCTCTCCGGCCAGCACGCAGCTCGGATATTTCCAGGTGATGGCCGATCCCGTCTCTACCTGAGTCCAGGAAATCTTGCTGTTCTTGCCCTGGCAAAGTCCGCGCTTGGTCACGAAATTATAGATGCCGCCCTTGCCCTCGGCATCGCCCGGATACCAATTCTGGACGGTCGAATATTTGATCTCCGCATCCTCCAGCGCGACCAACTCGACGACCGCAGCATGGAGTTGGTTCTCGTCGCGCTGCGGCGCCGTGCAGCCTTCGAGATAGGAGACATAGGAGCCCTTGTCCGCGACGATCAGCGTCCGCTCGAACTGCCCGGTATTTTCCGCATTGATGCGGAAATAGGTGGAAAGCTCCATCGGACAGCGAACCCCTTCCGGGATGTAGACGAAGGTTCCGTCAGAAAAGACGGCGCTGTTCAATGTCGCGAAATAATTATCATGCTGCGGCACGACCTTGCCGAGCCACTTCTTCACCAGTTCGGGATGCTCGCGAATGGCCTCGCTGATCGAGAGGAAGATGACGCCAGCTTCGGAGAGTTCCTTGCGGAAGGTCGTCGCCACCGAAACACTGTCGAACACCGCGTCGACCGCGACCTTGCGGGCGCCCTCCACTCCGGCGAGCACCTTCTGCTCCTCAAGCGGGATGCCGAGCTTCTCATAGGTGCGGCGGATTTCCGGATCGAGTTCGTCGAGCGACTTCAGCGAAGCCTTTTGCTTGGGCTCGGCATAATAATAGGCCTCCTGATAGTCGATCGGCGGCACGTCCAGCTTTGCCCAATCGGGCGCTTCCTTGGTGAGCCATAGCCGATAGGCTTTCAGGCGCCATTCCAGCATCCATTCCGGCTCCCCCTTCTTGGCCGAAATGAAGCGGACCGTGTCTTCGCTCAGGCCCTTGGGCGCGAATTCCTGCTCGATATCGCTCGCCCAACCGAACTCATATTTCGATGCCTTTTCGGCAGCGGCGAGCGCTTCGGCATTGCGGACGGTGGTGGTTTCGTTCGTCATAATTTGATCCGTTCGTCCCTAGCGAAGTCGAGGGACGTTGGCTCCGAGTGACGTGTCTCGACTTCGCTCGACACGAACGGAGGAGGAGGAATTTCTCCAGCGAGGCTTTCCAGCGACACGCCCGCCAGAGCGCCGCGAATGGCCCCGTTCACCGCGCCCCAATGCGGCCGGACGCGGCAATTTTCCTCGAGCGCGCATTCATGACGTGTTTCTTCGATGCAGGCGGTCATGGCGATCGGCCCCTCGACCGCCTCGACAATATCGGCAAGGCTGATCTCGCCCGCCGGACGGGCAAGCGCGAATCCGCCGCCCGTTCCCCGTGCCGATTCGAGCAGTCCGGCCGCCGCCAGCCTGCCCATCAGCTTTTGCGCGGTCGGCAAGGGCACACCGGTCTCTTCCGCCAATGAGGTGGCGGAAAAGCGCACATCCCCGTCGTGCCGCGCAATGGCAGACATGACCACGATGGCATAATCGGCAAGGCTCGAAAGCCGCAAAACCCGCTCTCCACAAATCGGATTGAATCGTTCCGATTGGGCATGTGGAGGCGGCGGCCCCGGAAATCAAGCTTTTTCTACCGGGCTCCGGCCACCGACTGCAGGGCGCGTTGATCGGCCGGAAAGACACGCCAGTCTGCGGCTTCGGCCTCTGCAACGCCGCAGCGGCGGCCCCCGGAACTTTTGGCCTGGTACAAGGCTGTATCCGCCGAATGGAGCAGGGTCTCAACATCGCGTCCATGGTCGGGATAAA
>DATEFI010000274.1:0-2631 GCA_035280705.1 Rhizorhapis sp.
AAAGCTCCTTAAAACCCGCTCTTGCCCGTTCTGGTAGAAGAGCTTCGACCCGCTTTGTTAAGGCTTGGCGCAGTTCAGCGGCGACTATAAATTTCCGACCATTGAGGGATTCAAGTGGATGATTGTCCAGAACGGTATCGATCCGCTCCGAGCCTACAGCAGTTGCGCCGATCTGCAATTCAACCAGAACATATTCAATCTCCTCCCCATAAGCGATGCCCTGGTTCACAGGGATCGTCCAGGGGGTCGTCGTCCAGATCACGGCATGCGCGCTGACCAGTTCCGGCGCATTGGGCGCTTCCACAATCTCGAACGCCACATCGATCTGGGTCGAGGTGACATCCTCATACTCGACCTCGGCCTCGGCGAGCGCGGTTTTCTCCACGGGTGACCACATCACCGGCTTCGCGCCGCGATAAAGCTGGCCGCTTTCGGCGAATTTCAGCAACTCGGCGACAATCGCCGCCTCCGCATCGAACTTCATCGTGAGATAGGGATCGTCCCAGTCTCCCATGACGCCAAGCCGCTGGAACTGTTCCTTCTGCACGCCCACCCATTTGTCGGCATAGGCGCGGCACTGGGCGCGGAATTCCTGCGGGGGGACTTCGTCCTTGTTCTGCTTCTTCTTGCGATATTCCTCCTCGATCTTCCATTCGATGGGAAGACCGTGGCAGTCCCAGCCGGGCACATAGGGCGCGTCCTTGCCGAGCAAGGACTGGCTGCGGACGATGATGTCCTTCAGCACCTTGTTCATCGCATGGCCCATGTGGATGTCGCCATTGGCGTAAGGAGGGCCGTCATGGAGGATGAAGCGCTCGCGGCCCTTGCGCGTCTCGCGCAGCCGCTCGTAGACGCCGATCTTCGCCCAGCGCGCGGCAATCGCCGGTTCCTTTTGCGCAAGGCCGGCCTTCATCGGAAAGTCGGTGACGGGCAGGAAGACGGTGTCTTTGTAGTCAGGTGCGTCGGTCATCGGGCTCGAATTCTTGTTTTACACTCCGTTGGTCCCGAGCGAAGCCGGGGGGTCAGGGGAGCGGTGAAATCAGGCACGGCCTTAGGGCAGGCGGGGCGTGGCTGCAAGGATTTGCCGCGCATCCTCACAATCGCGGGCGATTTGCGCCGTGAGTTCATCGATGCTGTCGAACTTGGCTTCGGGACGCAGATAGTGAATAAACTCGATTTCCACCGTCTGCCCGTAAAGATTTTCGGAGAAGTCGAAGAAATAGGGTTCCAGCAACTCTTTGGGAGGCTCGAACATCGGCCGGATGCCAAGATTGGCAACGCCATCCACCATCCGGCCGCCGGGGAGGCAGCCCCTGATGGCGTAGATGCCATAGGCCGGGCGCAGATATTTGCCCATGTCGATATTGGCGGTGGGATAGCCGATGCCGCTGCCCACCTTGTCCCCATGCTGCACCATGCCTTCGACAGCAAAGGGGCGGGTCATGAGCTGAGCCGCCGTGGCGCAATCCCCGGTCTGCAAAGCCTCGCGGACACGGCTGGAGGACACGATCTCTCCATCGAGCAGCACTGGCTCCACCGCTTCCGTGCGGAGCCCCACGCTTTGCCCTTTCTGCGCGAGCAGGCCGACATTCCCGCCGCGCCCTTTGCCGAAGGTGAAGTCCGTCCCGGTCACGACCCCCGCCGCATGATAATCGTCGATCAGCGACTGGACGAACGCCTCGGCGGATGTAGCTGCAAGCCTGTCATCGAAGTGGAAAACCAGCATGGCGTCTGCGCCGGCCTCCCCGAATATCCGTTGCCGCTGGTCGAGGGTCGTCAGGCGAAAGGGCGGCAAGTTGGGAAAGAAATGGCGTACCGGATGCGGGTCGAAGGTCGCGATGATGGCCGGGCGGCCCTCTGCCTTGGCCCATTCCACCGCTCGTCCGGCCACCGCCTGGTGACCCAGATGAAATCCGTCGAAATTACCCAGCGCGACAATGGCCCCGCGAAGATGTGGCGACACTGCCGAGCCGCTGTCCAGCCGCTCCATGTTACGGGCCTATAAGATGTTCCGCACGGCCGTTCAATCCGCGCGGCGAAGAGTGACGAAACTATAGCCCGGCCGTCCCCCTTCGGCCGGGTGATCTTCTCGTGCGATTTCCGTCCATTCGGCCGGAGCGAAGGGCGGGACCATTATGTCACCTTCCGGCTCGGCATGAATTTCGGTCAGTTCGATGCGGTCGGCGCGCGGCAGGAAGAGCTGGAATATGTCCGCCCCTCCGATCACCGAAATGTGCGGGGCGTTGGCGTGGGAAATGGCTTGCTCGACGCTATGTACGACCTCCGCACCTTCCTCTTCCCATTTGGAATCGCGGGTAAGGACGACGTGGCGGCGTCCCTCCAGCAGTCCGGGCAAGCTGTCAAAGGTCTTGCGTCCCATGATCATCGGTGTGCCCTGGGTCAGCGTCTTGAAACGCCTGAGATCGGCGGGGACGTGCCAGGGAAGCTTGCCGTTGCGGCCGATGACTCCATTGTCTGCGCGGGCGAGAAGCAGGACGACTTCGGGGCGGTTCATCGGCATTATGCTGTTTCTCGTCCTTCCGTCACTTTATGCCGTGCTGCTGCGGCGTTGAAGACGGGCGTAGCCCAACGCAGAAGCATGCGCAAATTCACAAGAACAGCCGTGTCACA
>DATEFI010000275.1:0-2974 GCA_035280705.1 Rhizorhapis sp.
TGAGGGGCGTTTCGGGATGGCGCTCACGGAACGCCGCTGCAATGTCCAGAAGATCGGCCGTCTTCGTCCCCGCTGCAAGGCTGCGCAGATTGGCAAGTTGGATGGCGGGGCCATCCGCCATCGGATCAGTGAAGGGCATGCCAAGCTCGATTACATCGGCTCCGCCTTCGACCAGGGCATCAAGGATCGACGCAGTCTCGGCAGGTGCCGGGTCGCCCCCAGTGACGAAGCAGACGAGCGCGGCCCGGCCTTCAGCGCGGCATTTCCCGAACCGGGTGGAGAGACGGTCCTTCACAGTTCCACCCCCAATGCCTTGGCAACGGTGAAGATGTCCTTGTCCCCCCGTCCGGAAAGGTTCACCACGACGATCTTGTCCTTGTCCAGCGCAGGAACGATCCGTTCCGCAGCGGCGAGGGCATGGGCAGATTCAAGGGCCGGGATGATGCCTTCGAGCTTGCACAGGCGCTGGAACGCCTCCAACGCTTCATCGTCGGTAACCGGCTCGTAGCGCACACGGCCCATCTCGTGCAGCCAGGCATGTTCGGGTCCAATGCCTGGATAGTCGAGGCCAGCCGAAATGCTGTGCGCTTCGGTGATCTGGCCATCCTCATCCTGGAGCAGATAGGTCTTGTTGCCATGCAGGATCCCCGGCGATCCGCCGGCAAGGCTCGCTGCATGGCGGGTCGTGTCCAGCCCTTCGCCCGCGGCCTCAACCCCCACGATTTCGACACTTTTATCGTCCAGGAAGGGATGGAAAAGGCCGATGGCATTGGATCCGCCGCCAACCGGAGCGATCAGCATGTCGGGCAGGCGTCCCTCGGCCTCCAAGATCTGCTCGCGCGTTTCCCGGCCAATCACAGACTGGAAATCGCGCACCAGTTCGGGATAGGGATGGGGACCCGCAACCGTGCCAATGATGTAGAAGGTGTCATGGACGTTGGCGACCCAGTCGCGCAGCGCCTCGTTCATGGCGTCCTTCAGCGTCCGCGCGCCCGCCTCGACCGCGCGCACTTCGGCGCCAAGCAGCTTCATGCGGAACACATTGGGCTGCTGCCGTTCCACATCGAGGGCGCCCATGAAGATGGTGCAGGGCAGGTTGAAGAGCGCCGCCACGGTGGCGGTTGCAACGCCATGCTGGCCAGCGCCGGTTTCGGCAATGATCCGCGTCTTGCCCATGCGCTTGGCGAGCAGGATCTGGCCAATGCAATTATTGATCTTGTGCGCGCCGGTGTGATTGAGTTCCTCGCGCTTCAGATACACCTTCGCGCCGCCAAGTTCCTTCGTCAGCCGCTCGGCATAATAAAGGGGGTTGGGACGCCCGACATATTGGCGAAGGAGATATTGGAACTCCTCCTCGAACGCCGGGTCCTGCTTGGCTGCGCGATATTCACGCTCCAGGTCCAGGATAAGGGGCATCAGCGTTTCGGCGACATATCGTCCGCCGAACTGGCCGAAATGCCCGCTTTCGTCGGGCTGGCTGCGATAGCTGTTCTTGATCGTCATAGCTGGGAAACCGCTTTGCAGAAGGCGGCGATCTTGTCCACATCCTTGATGCCCGGAGCACTCTCCACGCCTGAAGAAACGTCCACAAGCGGCGCGGCGGTAGTCGCGATCGCGTCACGCACATTGCCCGCATCAAGGCCGCCTGAGAGGCCCCAAGGCAGACTGTGGCGGAAGTCCAGCAGCAGCCTCCAGTCGAACCTGACGCCCATGCCGCCTGGAAGAGCCGCTCCTTCCGGGGTCTTTGCGTCATAAAGCAGCATGTCTGCGGCTCCCCCAAAGCTATGGCCCTGATCAAAGTCCGCCCGGCTTTTCACTGAAATCGCCTTCCACACCTCGCTGCTGTGGCGGGCGCGAATGGCGGCGGCGCGCTCGGGGCTTTCCTTGCCATGAAGCTGCAACGCATCGAGCTTGCCCGCCGCCACTGCGCGAGCGAGCAGTTCGTCGTCCGCATCGACAAACACCCCGACCCGCCGCACATGCCCGGGCACCCGCGCGGCAAGCGCAGCCGCCCTTTCGAAATCCACATTGCGCGGGCTCTTCGGGAAAAAGACCATGCCGATATGCGATGCGCCCGCCTTTATGGCTGCATCGATCGTCTCAGGCGTCGAAAGGCCGCAGATCTTTATCGCGATTCGGGACATTGGCGGGGGTTTAGACCGTTGGACGCGGATATGCACTCGCTAAGGGGAAGAAGCAGCTTGCCGGACCTCTTCTGTCATCGCCGCGCAAGCGAGGATGACGAGTGAAGCACCTAAAGCGTCGCCTCAATTTCTCGAGCAGCCAAATCGGGGTCCGGGGCCTGGGTGATGGGCCTTCCCACCACAATGATGGACGCTCCGCTGTCAAGGGCCTGCCGCGGAGTGACCGCCCGCTTCTGGTCGGCCATCTTGCCATTTGTCGGCCGTACGCCGGGGACAACGAAGAAGCCTTCGGGCCACAGCTTGCGCGCCGCCGCCACTTCCTGCCCCGAACAGACAATCCCGTCCAGGCCAGCGTCACGGGCGAGCAGGGTCAGCCGCTCCACCTGACCGTGAGGCTTGTCGCGGACTCCCACATCATGAAGATCAGTGCCATCAAGGCTGGTCAGTACCGTCACAGCCACGACCTTCGTTCCCGCATTGGCCGCCGCCTTTGCGTCTTCGAGCATCGCCCGGCCGCCGGAGGCATGCACGGTCAGAATGGCCGGCTCCAGCAGATGCAGCGCCTGTATCGCCTTCGCCACCGTGTTGGGAATGTCGTGCAGCTTCAGGTCGAGGAAGATCGGCAAGCCGAACTTCATCATTTCCAACACGCCATGGTGGCCGTTGGCGCAAAAGAATTCCAGGCCGAGCTTCAACCCGCCCACATGATGACGGACAGACGCCGCCAGATGCTTGGCCTTTTCAAGCTCGGGCGTGTCAACGGCTACATAGATGGGGCTGGTCATATCACACCAGGTGGAACGGCAGTGGGCGCGATCCCCGCAGGGGGA
>DATEFI010000276.1:0-7928 GCA_035280705.1 Rhizorhapis sp.
TCAAGCCCATTGGCCTTGGTGCTCGCGACAGCCTGAGGCTGGAAGCGGGATTGCCGCTTTATGGTCATGACCTCGATGAGAATATCGACCCTGTTTCCGCCGATCTGAGCTTTGCTATTTCAAAGCGCCGCCGCAGCGAAGGCGGCTTTCCCGGCGCGGACCATATACTGCGCCTTGTTGCCGAAGGACCGGCGACGCGGCGGGTAGGGCTGAAGCTCGATGGCCGTATGCCCGCGCGGGAAGGGGCAAAGGTTTTCGCAGGGGACGAGGAGATTGGCAGCGTCACATCGGGCGGCTTCGCGCCGAGCCTCAGTGCGCCCATAGCCATGGCGTACGTCGCCGCTCAGCACGCCACCGGCGGCAACAAGGTGGAACTGGAAGTAAGGGGCAAGCGGCTTGCGGCGATTGTCGTGCCGATGCCGTTCGTACCGCATCATTATCATCGTCAAGGAGCTTAAAAATGAGCCGCTATTTCACCGACGAACATGAATGGATCCAGGTTGAGGGGGAGATCGCCACGGTCGGCATCACCGATTATGCGCAGGGCCAGCTGGGCGATATCGTCTTTGTCGAGCTGCCTGCCGAAGGCGCGAAGTTCGAGAAGGGCGATGACGCTGCCGTGGTCGAGTCCGTAAAGGCGGCTTCGGATGTCTATGCGCCTGTTTCCGGCGAGGTGGTCGAAGTGAATGGCGCGCTCGAAGAGGAACCCGCGCTGGTCAATAGCGACGCCGAGGAAGAAGGCTGGTTCTTCCGCATGCGGCTGGGCGATCCTTCGGAACTGGAAGGATTGATGGACGAGGCCGCCTACAACAAGTTTCTCAAGGGTCTTTGACGAATTGGATTAGTCATGCGTTACCTGCCACTTACCGACGCTGATCGGGCCCAGATGCTGCAACGCATCGGTGCGCCGTCCGTTGATGCCCTTTTCGCCGACGTTCCGGCAGAGGCGCGTCTTGCGGAAAAGATCGAGGGACTGCCCGACCATGCCAGCGAGCTGGCGGTGGAGCGGCATCTTTCAGCTCTTGCCAGGCGCAACCTTGCGGCGGCCGATGCGCCCTTCTTCCTCGGAGCCGGGGCCTATCGGCATCATGTGCCCGCCAGTGTCGACCATCTGATCCAGCGTGGGGAGTTCCTGACTGCCTATACGCCCTATCAGCCTGAAATCGCACAAGGAACGCTGCAGGTTCTTTTCGAATTCCAGACGCAAGTCGCGCGCCTCTTTGGCTGCGACGTCGCCAATGCCAGCATGTATGACGGCTCCACCGCCTGCTGGGAAGCGATCGTCATGGCGCGGCGCATCACCAAGCGGACAAAGGCGGTCCTCTCCTCGGGCCTCCATCCGCATTATGTCTCGGTCGCGCGGACGATGGCGCGCTTTACCGGCGACGAACTGATCCATTCCGCGCCTCGGCTGGAACCTCAAACGGACTTGGCCGATCTCGTTTCTGCCATCGACAAGGGTACAAGCTGTGTCGTCGTGCAATATCCGGACATCCTTGGCCGAATAGATGACCTCACCAGCATTGCTGCCAAGGCGCATGAGGCAGGCGCTCTTCTCATTGCCGTTGTCACAGAACCTGTGGCGCTGGGGGCGCTGGTCCCGCCCGGCGAAATGGGTGCCGACATTGTGGTGGGCGAGGGGCAGTCGATCGGCGTCGGCCTGCAATTTGGCGGCCCTTATCTTGGCCTTTTCGCCTGCAAGCAGAAATATGTGCGGCAAATGCCGGGCCGCCTATGCGGAGAGACTGTGGATGCGGCGGGCAAGAGGGGCTTCGTGCTGACGCTGTCCACGCGGGAACAGCATATCCGCCGGGAAAAGGCGACCTCCAATATCTGCACCAATAGCGGCCTTTGCGCGCTTGCCTTTTCGGTCCACATGACGCTGCTTGGCGAAAAGGGGCTGAGGGAGCTTGCGGCACTGAATCATAGCCGCGCCGTTGAGGCAGCCGAACGCCTGGCGAAAGTGCCGGGCGTGCGCCTTCTCAACGAGAGTTTCTTTAACGAGTTTACGCTAATGGTGGAAAAGGACGCACGCGCGGCTGTCCGCCAACTGGCGGAGAAGGGAATATTGGGAGGCGTTTCGCTTGGCCGCCTTTTCCCGGATGCGGCGGATATCGGCAACGGCGTTGTCGTCGCGGTCACCGAAACAACGACGCGAGAGGATGTTGAGGCCTTGGCCGCTGCGCTGGAGGAGGTGCTGGCATGACTATGCTCAATGAAGGCCGCCCGACCCGGCCCGAACATGCTGAGATCGAGGCGCCTGTGACGACGACCGGCAACCGCGCTTTGATGCTGGAAGAACCGCTGATTTTCGAGATCGGAGGTGTCAGCACAAGCGGCGTGGATTTCGATCCCGTCCCGCCAGGGGAATCGCGCCTCGGCGGCTTGGAACGCAAGGGAAAGATCGGCCTTCCGGGACTGTCGGAGCAGGAGACGGTTCGCCATTATACCCGCCTCAGCCGCCAGAATTACGCCATCGACCTTGGCCTGTTCCCGCTCGGGTCATGTACGATGAAGCACAATCCGCGCCTCAATGAAAAGGTCGCGCGGCTGCCGGGCTTTGCCGACATCCATCCGCTCCAGCCCGTCGCCACCGTCCAGGGCGCTCTTGCTGTGATCGACGAACTGGCGCATTGGCTGAAGACCCTGACCGGAATGGCGGCGGTGGCGATGAGTCCAAAGGCGGGGGCGCATGGCGAGCTATGCGGTCTGCTGGCGATCCGTTCCGCGTTGGAAGCAAGGAGTGATCCGCGGCCGGTCGTGCTGGTCCCGGAAAGCGCTCATGGCACCAATCCGGCCACTGCTGCCTTTTGCGGCTACAAGGTCGAAGACATCCCGGCCAATGCGGACGGGCGGGTGGATCTCGCCGCGTTGAAGGCCCGGCTCGGCCCGGATGTGGCGGCGGTCATGATCACCAACCCCAATACCTGCGGCCTGTTCGAGCGCGACATGAAGAAGATCGCAGACGCGGTGCATGAAGTCGGCGCTTATGTCTATTGCGACGGCGCCAATTTCAACGCGATTGTGGGACGGGTCCGTCCCGGCGACCTTGGTATCGATGCAATGCACATCAACCTTCACAAGACCTTTTCCACGCCTCATGGCGGGGGCGGCCCCGGCAGCGGCCCTGTGGTCTTCAGCGAGGCGCTCGCGCCCTTTGCCCCGCTGCCTTTCGTGGAGCGCGCCTCTGACGGCTATCATCTGGTCGAGGAAGAGACTGCGGAGGAGCATCATGGCGCCAGTTTCGGCCGCATGGTGGCCTTCCACGGCCAGATGGGCATGTTCACGAGGGCGCTGAGCTACATATTGAGCCATGGCGCGGATGGTCTCCGTCAGGTGAGCGGCGATGCCGTTCTGAACGCCAATTATATCCTCCGCAGCCTGGAGGATGTGCTGGATGCGCCCTTCGGCGGCACTGGCCCCTGCATGCATGAGGCATTGTTCAGCGACAGGGGCTTTGCCGAAGGCTTGACGACGCTGGACGTCGCCAAGGGGCTCATTGACGAGGGGTTCCACCCGATGACCATGTACTTCCCCCTGGTGGTCCATGGGGCGATGCTGGTGGAGCCGACCGAGACGGAGAGCAAGGCTGCGCTCGACCAATTCATCGCGGCGCTGCGCAGTCTGGCAGAGCGGGCGCGGGAAGGCGATTTATCGCTTCGCAACGCCCCGCTTCATGCGCCGCGCCGGCGGCTGGACGAGACCCAGGCGGCCAGAAAGCCCGTGCTGGTGTGGGGAGAGCCGCATCTTCAGGAGGCGGCCGAGTGACCGGCGAGTCGCAGCCTTGGCTTCCGGGCGAAGGGCTGCGGCTCATCAAGCGGCATGCACCCGCCACCGAACGTAATCGCGACTATATTGCGGGGGTTTTGCGGGATGCGCTGCCCGGCAAGGGGCTGGTTCTGGAAATCGCCAGCGGCAGCGGCGAGCATGCCGTTCACTTTGCGCGCCTCTTTCCTGGGCTCGACTGGCAGCCGAGCGATCCTGACCCCGATTCGCTGCGTTCCATAGCCGCATGGGCAGGGGAGGCCGGGCTTGCCAATATGCGCTCACCCCTGGCGATCGACGTCTGCTCACCTGATTGGGGACTGGAGCATGCGGATGCGATCTTGTGTATCAACATGGTGCATATCAGTCCGTGGCAGGCAACCGAGGGGCTCATGCGCGGCGCCGGACGCCTTCTTCCGGCTGGCGGGCCGCTTTATCTTTATGGTCCGTATTTCCGGGCGGACGTGGAAACCGCCCCAAGCAACCTTGCCTTCGATGAGTCGCTCAGGAGCCGTGATCTGCGATGGGGGCTGCGGCAGGTGGAGGATGTCAAACGTCTTGCGCTGGAGAACGGGCTGATCTTCGAAAAGCTGGTCGAGATGCCAGCCAACAATATATCGCTGCTCTTTCGCAGGGAATTTTAGAGCACCTGCTCCAGCTTTCGCTGAAGTCGAGACATGTTCACGCCCGGCCAAGGTCCTCGCTATAGGCAGCGGGGTCCCTGCCTCCGCAGGGACGACGGGGTGAATGGCAAAGGCAGATAGACTTATCAGGTCCTCAGCCCCACCGTCTTTGCGTGAACTTTCGATAGGACTGTAATTCTTAGGGCCCCCGTCGTCCCTGCGCAGGCGGGGACCCCGCTGCTGCGAAACCGGCGAGTATCTCGCGTCCAGATGCTCAATCCACCAGTCCGATTGCAATGGCATATTCGCCCTTCTTGGCGTCATATTCCAGAGGCGCCCGAAGCTGACGGGAAAGGCCGGTAAGGACACGGCCGAAGCGATCGTCGAGATAGCGGCCCATCAGGGCGGATGACCTGAGGGCGTTGGACTGCACGCGCAGGATGGCCCGCTGGCCGTGGGTGCGCTGGCGCACGACTTCGCCTGAACGGACGGAAATCTTGATGCTCGTCATTGGATCGACAAGCGTTGCCAGTTCGACCAGTTCAGTGATCAGGAAGGCGACGGGGACCGCCACATCCTGACTGACGTAAAGATGGTCGCTATGTACCTGTATCGCCATATTGGGAGCATCTTCGGGCATGCTGGCACGAAGCGAGACTGACAGTTCGCCCACCAGCGAACGGATGCCGACGCCGCGGTGCTCCTCCAGTTCCGCATAATGGTTACGATGCACCACCGACAGCGCCTCCACCCGCCGCTGGATGGAGGTATAGGCGTCGCCCGCCTCCGGGGTGGGGGCCGAGCGACTGTGAAGATTGATGAGGCTCGCGATGATCTGAAGGTTGTTCTTCACCCGGTGATGCACTTCACGGGTAAGGCGGCGCTGCCGTTCCAGCCCCGCCGCCAGTTCTTCTTCGTGGTCAGCGACGGTCTGGGTGATGGCGCGGAAGGTCTGGCCCAGATCGCGAATCTCCTGCGCGGGGGTCGGCATGCGGCGCAGCGGCTCCAGCACCTCGCCCGGGCGATAATCGGAAACCAGCCGCCGGAGCTGAATCAGGGGATGGATAAGCAGCCGGTTGACGACGAACCAGCCGATCGCCGCCGCTGCGAACCACATGAGAAGCGGCAGGAAAACCGAAAGGCTGCGCGCGATGTCGACCGGCGGTTCCTTCACACGCAGGAGCAAGTGAACGCCTGTATCGCCAAGCGGAGTGGAGACTTGGTCGAGATTGGCGGCGGCTCGCCTTGGCAAAGTGCCGCCAATATCCATCGTTTCCCGCCCCTTTTTTAGAAGTACCCGATAACTTTGCAAGGCGGTCTCAGGATTGGTCCGGCGCTCAAGATAGGGGAGGCCATAGATAGCGATCGCGACCAGCTGCCCCTCATTGCTAGGCGTGCGGATGACCAACTGGTGACGCATCGGCAGAATGTCTGCCTGTTCGGCGTTGAAACGAATTGCCTCAGGCAAAGAGATGTTGGCCCTGGGCCCTGAATAGCAAAGCGGTCCGCCGGTCCGCCGGTCATAAATGACGAAATCCACCCGGGTGCCGCCCCGGTTGCGCAATATTTCTCCCGCGCGGGCGCAAATGTCGATTTCCTGCCGGTCGGCGACCAGCGAATTGACGACGAGCCGGAGCGCCGAGCGGTCGGCGGCTATATCCGCTGCCAGTTGCCGCGCATTCTCATTCGCGGCCACATTGAGCAACGCCGCCTTTTCCAGTTCCGCAGTCCGGCTTGCCTGAAGCGATGCGAAAAGCGCGATCAGACCTAAAGGGAGCAGAGCCAGCGTCAGAATGAGAAAGGTTTTGACCCCGGTGGACAGGCGCGGTTCAGTCAATTGGGTGGTTGGAGTCCTGCCAGAGTGGAGGGTGGCCACGTCCGGCTCCGAATCAGGAGAGCTTCTTGAGCAGATCTATCATCTCGGTGGGAATGTCTTCATCGATTGTCTGCTGGTAAACGGAACGAAGCGCATTGCCGATGCTGCCGTCCCCCAGGGCGGGGTCTTTAGGCGCATCGTGCGTGGATTTGCCCGGTGGCGTGCGCTCCGAAGAAGGCTCACCGGCATTGCTGCGGCCTTTGCCATTCATCTCTGTAACCTGTCGCGGCCCTCGGTTTACAGAAGCCAATTCACATCCCTTTATCTGGTGCTGCCAATATGCGCGTCTGTTACTGTCCCCGCATGATCTTGCCGATAGCGCGGCCGCAGCGCAAATTGAAATTTCCAAACCGCTTGTGAAACATTTCCCTGTTTCATTTGTTCCCCAGTTATCCGGTTTTTTCGGCTTTATATTTAGAGACAGGGATCAACAAGGGGTCAGGGCGATGGCGGGGATTGCAAAGTTTCTGGTAGCACTCCACCTTGTCCGGCCCGGCAGGGTTTCTTTCCGATTGTGGAGTTCGGTCATATCATGTCGCTAGGTCAGCAACTTCAGCCCCATCTGCCTTTCCTTCGCCGGTACAGCCGCGCCCTGACGGGCAGCCAGGCGCACGGCGACGCCTATGTGCGCGCGACGCTGGAGGCGATTGTCGCAGCGCCGGAACAATTTCCCCACGGCATCGACCCGCGTCTGGGGCTCTATCGGATGTTCCAGGTTATTTGGGCGTCGGCCAATGTCGATGGAAAGGGAGATCTGCCGGACGATGCGGCTGGTCCCGAGCAAGTGGCGCAGGCCAGGCTCGCCCGCATCACGCCGCTCTCGCGCCAGGCGCTGCTGCTGACGGCGATGGAGGGCTTCACCCCCGAAGATGCTGCTTATCTCATTGGATTGCCGGAGACGGAAGTGAACGATCTTGTGCAGGACGCATTGCGTGAAATCGAGGCGCAGACGCGCGCCAAGGTACTGATCATCGAGGATGAGCCAATAATCGCGATGGACCTTGAAACCATTGTCCGGGATATGGGCCATGAAGTGACCGCCGTCGCCGTGACGCGCGAAGAGGCTGTGCGGGAAGCGCTGGCCGAGCGCCCAGGACTGGTCCTTGCAGATATCCAGCTTGCCGATGACAGCAGCGGCATTGACGCCGTCAAGGACATCCTCTCCAATTTCGTGGTGCCGGTGATCTTCATCACTGCCTTTCCCGAACGGCTGCTGACTGGAGAGCGGCCAGAGCCCACTTTCCTCATTACCAAGCCATTTCAGCGTTCCACGGTGAAGGCCGCGATTTCGCAGGCGCTCTTCTTTGACGAAGCGACGGCGCCAGCCTGACTGCACCGTTCAGGAACCGTTGGGCTGGCACCGCGTTAGTCACGGGCACGCAACGGGAGATTTATCATTGCAGGAACCCGGTCCCCATCTCAGCAAGACCGAAGCAAGGTCGGGAAGCACGCCGCATGTGGTGCGTTATGTTCTGATGATCTCACTCCTCTTGGCGATACTTGCCCTGTTAGCCATTGTCCTGATTTTCTGATGCGACCCTCCTGATCCACTCGCTTGTCCCTGGGGCAGGCTGGTAAATATTGGGAACTGACGAAGGCGATGAAGTTGCTTTACAAGACCAGCCGGGGGGTGTGTAATGAGGGCGCCAGAGAAAGAGGGGATG
>DATEFI010000277.1:0-7359 GCA_035280705.1 Rhizorhapis sp.
GCTTACTATTCCATTCTCGCCAATGCCATCGTGAGCTTCTGATGGGCTGGGCGCGCCTTTTCTCTTTCTCGTCATCCCCGCGAAGGCAGGGATCCAACGCGGTGCAATATCCAGCGGTGAGACAAGAGGGTAGATGGATTCCCGCCTGCGCGGGAATGACGAGGAGGTGGATTTTCCTCGCTCTCTTCCTCCTTATCCCCCTCACCGCCACCTTGGCGAGCGACGAGGAAAAGCCGGTCCAGCGCAGCTATGCCGTCACCCCGCCGGCTCCGATGAGCCAGTCGGACGAGGATGTCGCCGCCAAATCTTCCGGCTGCTATAGCTGCCATGCCGAAACTGACCAGCCGAGCATGCACGCCTCGCCCGCCGTGAAACTGGGCTGCGTCGACTGCCATGGCGGCGACGCCAGTGTCCGGGGCAATGCCGGCCTGCCCCATGACGACCCTGCCTATATTGCTGCCCGCAACAAGGCGCATGTACTGCCGATCTACCCGGAAAGCTGGCACTTCCCCTCCTCGGCCAACCCCAAGCGCAGCTATGCCCTGCTCAACAAGGAAGCGCCGCAGTTCGTCCGCTTCGTCAATCCCGGCGACTATCGGGTGGCGCGCGAGGCCTGTGGCGCCTGCCATATCGAGGTGATCGAAGCCGCAGAGCGTTCGCTGATGGCATCAGGCGCAATGCTCTGGGGCGGCGCTGCCTATAATAACGGCATCGTTCCCTTCAAGAATTACATCTTCGGCGAAGCCTACACCAAGGACGGCGAGCCAGCGAAGATCGTCTCCCCCGGCACGCCTCCGGGCACGGTGACCGAGGAACAGAAGAAGCGCGGAGCGCTAGCGGAACTTTATCCCTTGCCCACCTGGCAGGTGATCCCACCCGGCGACATCTTCCGCGTGTTCGAGCGCGGCGGGCGCAACATCAACACCCAGTTCCCCGAGATCGGCCTGCCCAATCCCACCGGCTCGATTCAACGGCTGGAGGAGCCGGGACGGCCCGACCTCAAGCAGTCCAATCGCGGTCCCGGCACGGGCCTGCGCGTCGCAATTCCGGTGCTCAACATCCACAAGACCAGGCTCAACGACCCCTTCACCTGGTTCATGGGCACCAATGACCAGCCGGGCGATTACCGCCATTCCGGCTGCGCGGCCTGCCATGTCATCTACGCCAATGACCGCGAGCCGAGGCACAGCCTGACCTATGCCCAATATGGGCGGGATGGTCAGTCCGTCACCGCCGATCCCACGATCAAGGACAAGATGGAGGGCGGGCACGATGAGGGCCATGGCGGTCATGGGGCTCTCAAGGAGCCGGGCGTGAAGGAAAAGGGGCACCCGCTGCGCCACGCCTTCACGCGCGCCATACCGACCGCCCAGTGCATGAACTGCCACATGCACCAGCCCAATATCTTCCTGAATAGCTATCTCGGCTACACCATGTGGGATTACGAGTCCGACGCGCCTTTCATGTGGCCGGAACGCCAGAAATATCCGACCGCCGAGGAAGTGCACAAGGTTCTGGACCGCAACCCGGAAGGGGCGGCGCCGCGCGGCAAATGGGCCGACCTTGATTTCCTGCGCAACGTCTACGACCTCAATCCGAAGCTCAAGGATACACAGTTCGCCGACTATCACGGCCATGGCTGGAACTTCCGGGGCATCTTCAAGCGCGACCGTGAAGGCAATCTGCTCGATGCCGAGGGCAAGGTCGTCGCCAATGACGATCCCGAAAAATGGCGCAAGGCAGGCGAAGGCAAGTTCGTGCCTCCCGGCGTCAATCCCGGCAAGACGGTCCACATGATGGACATCCACGCCGAAAAGGGCCTGCAATGCGCTGACTGCCATTTCGCGCAGGACAGCCATGGCAATGGCCTCATCTATGGCGAGGTCGCCAATGCGGTGGAGATCGGCTGCAAGGACTGCCACGGCACGGCCGACGCTTATCCGACGCTGCTCACGTCAGGTCCGGCGGCGCGGCCGCAAGGGAACAACCTCGCTTTGCTCCGCAATGTCGATGGCAAGCGGCGCTTCGAGTGGATCTATGACAGCGCGGGCAACCGCAAGCTCATCCAGCGGTCCATCGTTGACCCCAACCTCGAATGGGAGGTGAGCCTGGTCAAGAATAGCGTTACGCGCGGCAATCCCCATTTCAATGCGAAGGCCGCCCGGGCGAAGCTGATGAGCAGGTCAGGTGCGGAGGACGGCACCTATGCCTTCGGTCCCGGCGTCGCCAAGGCCGACCGGGCGCATAAGGATGAGGAGATGGCCTGCTTCACCTGCCATCTCTCATGGACCACGAGCTGCGGCGGCTGCCATCTTCCCATCGAAGCCAATTGGAAGACGAAGACGCACCATTATGATGGCGAAGAAACGCGCAATTTCGCCACTTATAACCCGCAGGTCGCGCGTGAGGACATGTTCCAGCTTGGGCGTCACATGACCACCAAGGGGAACCAGATCGCGCCGGTCCGTTCGACCTCGGCGCTGGTCCTGTCCTCCACCAATATCAACCGCGAGCGCATCTATATTCAGCAGCCGCCGATCAGCGGCATTGGCTTCTCCAGCCAGGCTTTCGCGCCGCACTTCCCGCATACGGTGCGCAAGACCGAGACCAAACAGTGCAGCGACTGCCATCTGTCGGCGGCGAATGACAACAACGCCATCATGGCGCAGCTCCTGCTGCTCGGAACCAATTATGTGAATTTCGTCGGCCTCCATGCGTGGACCGGGCTCGAAGGCGGTTTCGAGGCGGTGCGCGTCACCGAATGGGACGAGCCGCAGGCGGTGATCGGCTCCTATCTGCAGAAATATGCCTATCCCGACTATTGGAAGCTGCATGTCGAGCAGAACAAGCGCGAGCTCAAGAACTGGGTGCGCGGCAAAAGGTTCGACAAGAAGCTGTCGGGCGAGACCCAGCCGCTGGAGGAATTCGCCAATATCACGCAAGGCACGGGGGGCCGGGTCGGCTGCCTGCAACTGCGCGGCGAATATATGTTCGTGGCCGAAGGCAAGGGCGGTTTCCGCGTCTATGACGTGGCCTCCGTTGGCAACAAGGGCTTTTCCGAACGGATCGTCTCCGCGCCCTTCTCAGCGCTCGGCCATGACACAAGGGTGAAGACGAAGAACGCCACCTGCATGGCGCTCGCCACCAACCAACCCATTAACCCGCTCCGCAACACGCCGGAGCTGCGGAAGATCAATCAGGAGCAGCCCTTCCATCCCATCTATAATTATGCCGTTATCACTGACAGCGAGGAGGGGCTGCTCCTTGTGGACATCAACACCATGGCCGACGGGGAATTTCGCAACAATTTCCTGAAACGCGCTCTCACCTGGAACGAAGGCGGCGTGCTGAAGGGCGCGCGGCACATCACGTTGGCGGGGCATTATGCCTATATCACAGCGGACAAGGGGCTGGTGGTCATTGACCTCGACAATCCGCTGAAGCCTCGGCTCGCCGCTGTCCGTCCGCTGGTGGACGCCCGCGCCTCGGCCATCCAGTTCCGCTACCTCTGGGTCACCGATCGGGACGGCGTAAAGCTGTTCGATGTGACCAAGATGGGCGACCCCGTGCCGGTCCCCTCCGGCACAATCCCGCTCGCCAATGCCCAGCGCCTTTATGTGGCACGGACCTATGCTTATGTGGCGGCGAAGGAGGATGGGCTCGTCATCGTCAACGTCACCAACCCGGAAGCCCCGCGCCTCTACGCCAAGGAGAGCTTTGGCGGCCGGATGAACGATGTCGAGGATGTTATCGTCGCGAGCACCAATGCCTCCCTCTTCGCCTATGTCGCCGATGGCCGGAACGGCCTGAAAGTCCTGCAGCTCACCAGTCCCGACAGCCAGCCCAACTTCTACGGCTTCTCGCCGCCCCCAAAGCCGGAACTGATCGCCTGGGCGAAGACGCCAAATCCCGCTTTGTCGCTTTCCAGGGGCCTGGATCGTGACCGGGCGGTGGACGAGACCGGTGGGCAGATGGCGGTGTTCGGGCGGCTGGGTTCGCGGCCTTTCACGAGAGCCGAGATGGAACGGCTGTTCCTCAATTCACGCGGCATTCCTTACAAGGTGAGAGATGAGGTGGACATGACCGCCTGGCGGCCACCCCTGCTGTTGCCATAGCGTCCCGCCCAAGCTCGACCCGAGCGGGATTGGCAAACCTCTATCTCCACCGCACCACATCATCTTCCCTGATCCCGAGTTCCGCCGCGCGGCCACCCGCAATTTCCAAAACGGCGCTGTTCATCTGGCCGGATGAGACCGGGACCAGTGAATAGGGCTCGGTGTTGGCCGCGATATGGGCGATGGTGCCGTCCGGGCGGATGAATATCATGTCGAGCGGGATGACTGTATTCTTCATCCAGAAACTCGCCACCTGGGGCGGGTCGAAGGGGAAGAGCATGCCCCCGTCGGCTGGCAATTCCTTGCGGAACATCAGCCCCTTTGCCTGCTCCTCCGGTGTGCGGGCGACCTCCACCTCGAAGCGGTGGACCTTGGCCCCCGATCGGATGGTGAGGGCGATAGTCCGCGCGCTTTCCGTGACGTTCGCCGCTTCCTTTTCGACCGGCTTGGTTGCGCTGCAGGCAGTGAGGGCAAGGACGGCGAAAGCGAGAAACGGACGCATGCCGCCTTCTCCGTCAGGGGAGGGTCTGTGTCAACGCCGGTCGGTCCGGCTGTCTTGGGGCGGTCATTGAGGAAAAACTGAAGCGGGTCCCTGCCCACGCAGGGACAACGGAAATAAGGTCAGATGAAGTTCACCTTAACCCCAAAGCAGCCATGATCCCGCCATCCTTCAAAGCCGTTGCAGCAATTCCATCGCCGCTGCGGGAGCGCGCACCTTGGCTCCGTTGATCATGAATATGAAGACGTCCCGGTTCCGCCTTTCGGCCGGTTCTGCGGCGGCATATTCAAGATCCGGCGGGCTGTCCCCGGACGCCCATTGCCCTGCAAGCTCCGCCCAGCGATCAAGTTCAGCGGGCGGATAGCCGGTGGGTTCCTCCTCCCGTGCGTCCTGCAGCCGGGCATAGACGAAATCGCCGGTAACGTCGGCGATCTGAGGATATTTGGTCGTGTCTGCGAAGACGGTGGCGACACCGGCCTTTCGCGCCAGATCGATGAATGCCGCATCGCGAAAGCTTTCGTGCCGCACTTCGATCGCATGCCGGAGCCGTACCCCGTCCTGCTTATCCGGCAGCAGCTTCAGGAAAGCACCGAAATCGTCTGGATCAAAAGCTTTGGTGGGCATGAACTGCCACAATATCGGCCCCAGCTTATCGCCAAGTTCAATAAGGCCCTGGCCGACAAATTTTGTCACCGCCTCCCCTGCCTCGGCCAGCACGCGGCGGTTGGTGCAGACGCGGGACGCCTTCACTGTGAAGACAAAGCCCTCCGGCGCGGCTTTGGCCCAGGCGGCGAAGCTTTCGGGTTTTTGCAGCCGGTAATAGGTGCCGTTGATTTCTATCGAACTCAGCTTCGACGCCGCAAATTCCAGTTCCTTGGCATGTGGCAACCCCTTTGGATAGAAGGTGCCCCGCCATGGTTCGAAGGTCCAGCCGCCAATCCCTGCCCGGATCATGCCTGCCTTTGCCATGGTCAGAAACTCCGGCCGTCGACTTCCTTGATCTTCAATGCCGACAGATCCTGATCCTCGGCGCAGCGCAGGTTCACGGCCACGGTCGGCGAGCCATCGGGCATTTTGCCCTCGGCATAGACCTGTACGCCACAGGTGGGGCAGAAGCGGTGCTGAATGACATGTTTGTTGAAACTGTAGGTCGAAACCTTGTCGGCACCCGATTCGATCTGCACCTGACCTGCCGGGAAGAAGGCCAGCAAGAAGCCCTTTCTGGAACAGTGCGAGCAATTGCAGGACATGGCTTCGGCCGGCATCGCCGGAATGGTGAGGCGGACGTCGCCGCAGTGACAGCTTGCCGTTACGGTCATGATGCTTCTCTCCCGGTGCATTCCTGGCACCCGAAGATCAGATTAGCCTGTTGCAATGGCAGCGTCATCCCCAGTGCGACCAAATCGCGGAAGGCACGTCCTTGTCTCTCCACGTCTCTACGAGAGCGGCCAAGGTGGATCCCCGCTTTCGCGGGGATGACGGTGGGGAGAGAGAGGTAACCTGCCTTATTTCAAGGCAGCACAGGCTTCCTGAATCAGCGTGCACGCCTTTTTCAGCACTTCTTCCGACGTGGCATAGCTGATGCGGAAAGCAGGGGCGAGGCCGAAAGCTTCGCCATGGACGGCCGCAACGCGATAGTCGTCGAGGAAATAGTTGATGAGATCCTCGTCGGTCGCGATCTTCACGCCCTTGGGCGTGGTCTTGCCGATGACGCCGCTGGCGTCGGGGTAGACGTAGAAAGCGCCCTCCGGCAGGGGGCAGGCGAGGCCCGGAGCGTCGTTCAGCATGGCGACGACCATGTCGCGGCGGCGCTTGAAGGCGACATTGCGCTCCTCGAGAAAGTCCTGCGGACCGTTGAGCGCCGCAACCGCCGCTGCCTGGCTGATCGAACAGGGGTTGGAGGTCGACTGCGACTGCAGCGCGCTCATCGCCTTGATGAGCCAGGCCGGACCGCCTGCATAGCCGATGCGCCAGCCGGTCATGGCATAAGCCTTTGAGCAGCCATTGACCGTCAGCGTGCGGTCATAAAGCTCCGGGCACACCTGCGCGATCGTCGCGAAAGGGGTCTCGGCATACCAGACATGTTCATACATGTCGTCGGTCAGCACATAGACATGGGGATGCCGCAGCAGCACTTCGCCCAGCGCTTTCAACTCTGCCGCGCTATAAGCAGCGCCCGTCGGGTTGGAAGGCGAGTTCAGCAGCACCCATTTGGTCTTGGCCGTGATCGCGGCATCAAGCTGTTCGGGAGTGATCTTGTAGTTCTGCGCCGCGCCCGCCGCCACAAAAACCGGCGTGCCGCCCGCGAAGTTCACGATGTCGGGATAGCTCACCCAATAAGGCGCCGGGATCACCACCTCGTCGCCGAAATCGATGGTGGCGACCAGCGCGTTGAACAGGGTGTGCTTGCCGCCGCTGTTCACGCTCACCTGCGCCAGTGCGTAATCAAGGCCGTTGTCGCGGCGGAACTTGGCGGCGATCGCTTCCTTGAGCTCGGCCGTGCCGTCGACGGTCGTATATTTGGTCTGCCCGGCGCGGATCGCGGCGATGGCGGCGTCCTTCACGAAATCGGGCGTGTCGAAATCGGGCTCGCCTGCCGAAAGACCAATGACGTCAATGCCGGCGCGTTTCAGCTCATTGACCCGGCCGGTCATGGCGAGGGTGGCGCTGGGCTGGATGCGGCCAAGGGCGGCTGACGTCTGTGACATTTAGGCTTTCCTATCTGCTCTGAAAGGCGTCCGCGAG
>DATEFI010000278.1:0-2863 GCA_035280705.1 Rhizorhapis sp.
CCTTACGCCCGAGAAAATTGCGGCTCTGCAAGCTGCTTATCTCGAATAGCGCTCGGCGATTCCGGCCGGTCCGTCAAAAGGACGGGAAATTTGCCCGGCATTTGCATAAGCACGCAACGCGCTGGTTCCCTGCGGGCGTCACTGCATCTCAGTCGATATCCTCCCGCAGCACTTTGTTCATGTCGGCAATGAAAACAGCGGTAGACCAGCCAATAAGCAGAAAACCCACCAATCCCTCGATGGCGCCGACCAGGCGCCATTGCTCGGGAAACTGGATTTCGGGGTGGCCGAGCGTTGCGTAAGCCGAAGCAGAGAAGAACAGCGCTTCCTCCACATTTCGAAGCGCATCGACCTGCAGGTAAAACAAGGCGAACAACGCAATCTCGACGAAGTGCACTGCAAAAAGGCATAGTGCAATCGACGTGAGGAGGCCAAAAGCTCCAATGTTCAAGCTATGTGCTCGCAGCCGGCGATCCTCCAGCCTCAGCAGCTTTGTAACCCCAACCACTCCCAGCCCATGGATCAGCGTCATGAGCGTTACTAACCCTATGGCGGCGACCAATTGCAACGACAAGTTCACTGAATTCGCCCAAGTTCACGAGACCACAGCTAGGACAACACCGCAGTTCGGATGAAGCTCCGCGCAGCCGCAGCAGCTGGCTTGTGCCCTCCTGCCTCGCCCGCTCAGTTCCACCGCCGGATTTGGGGGGCGGCACCACGCGCGGCGTTGAGCTGCCCGGTCAGTGCCTGAGCCGATCTTCGAAGAAGGGCGGCCCGGCACTTGCCCATTGGAACTACCGCCGAAGGGCCTCGTCTGGAAAGGCTCATTTCGGAAACCTAACTAAGCGCGGATGGTTTGGAGATTTGCCCCAAGACCATGATCGCTGGTCTGTGGGTTTGAAGAGGAGCAGGACGATGACACCTTCCAACGGCACGATGTTGGCGAGCGCAGGTCTCTTTGCCTTACTGACACTGACAGGCTGTGAAAGCGTGGTAGAGCAGGTGGCTGATACCTATCATACTGACCTGACGGGCGCTCAAGAGGTGCCCAAGCCGGGAGATCCCGACGGAAGCGGCCGGTTTGAAGTTTCGATCTCGGACCGGGTCGACCAGTTTTGCTATGAGTTCAAGGATGTACGGGGCATTGGGACACCTACCGCCGCTCATATCCATCGTGGGGCATCAGGTGTTGCTGGACCTGTAGTAGTACCGCTTGACCCGCCAGGCGGCGGGAACAGCAAAGGTTGTAAGGACGTACCGGAAGCTATTGCTGACGAGATCAAGGCCAATCCCACCAGCTTCTATGTCAACGTCCACAATGCCGAGTTTCCTGACGGCGCCATCCGTGGCCAACTGAGGCATTGATGCGCGCCTCCCGCTTGCCGCCGCGTTCCCAGGTACGCTCACGGCTCAAGCGTTCATCGTCCGCGGCTTTGGCGGCCGTTCGGGCCAGCGCGTGTTGAGGCCCGGCGTCTGCCGCTCGGGCTCTATGCCGTGTGGAGCGCTGGTCAATGCGAACACCACCGCTCCAGCGCCCACCTTAATGCCGCCCCGCTTTGTTGGCATATGACCGGCACCAAAATTCTTTGCCCGCTTTGTCCCTGAAGGCTAAGCTGCCCGTCCATAAAATGAGGGAGAGATCGCGATGATGGTCATGTTCGTGGGTGCGGATCGTTGTGAAACATCTGTCAATGCCAGCCAGGTCACTTTTGTCTCTTCTGTCACCGAAGGCACACGTATCCGCTTTGGTGAAGGGCGCAGCGTAACGGTGACGGAACCGATCGCGGAAGTGACGGAAAGACTGAACCGGGCGCTTTTGCCGCACGAATCCCTTTCGCATGATCAATGATGACCGCTCAGAGGCAAATCAACGGGGTATTGGTGGTAGCCCTTTAGAAGGCGCCTGCTGACCTGCGTTCCTCTTCGATATACTGGATGATCGCATTCGACAGGTGATCGATAACGGCGCGGATACGAGTTACTTTCCGTAGATCTTCGTGCGCGATGATCCAATATGGCAGCGCCGGAAGCTCGGCGCGGGGTAATATCATGCGCAAGCGGGGATCTGCTCGCCCGACAGATCTAAGGGTCAGGCCGATACCGAGACCTGCCCTGATCGCTGCCAGTTGGGCTGGATGACTATCGGTTCGAATCGACATCGCGCACGCCGTAAGTGCAGGGTGAAGCGAAGTGGCGATCTCGATATCCGCGCGGGCCCGGTCCGGACCGATCAGGTCATGTTCAAGAAGATCCTCAAAAGTTCGTGGTGCTGGCCGTCCGGCGAGATAGTCGGCCGAAGCAAAGAGGCCGAAGCTGATCGTGCCGAGCAATCGGGCGAACAGCGCCTCCTGCGTTGGCCGAAAATGTCTGATCGCCACGTCGGCTTCCTGGCCCAGCATGTCTGCTGTTTCATCGCTGGGCGCGATCTCGATAGCCAGAGCCGGGTGCAGGGCACGCAGCGCGGCCAGCATGGGCGGGAGCACTTCCAGCCCGAAAAATTCCGAAACGCTGATGCGGACGCTTCCTTCGACGACGCCTGGCGGCGACGATGCCGCGCGGATGAACGCGTCGGATGCAAAAGCCATCGTTCGGACATGGCCTGCAAGCTCCCGCGCCTGAACAGTCGGCACGAGGCCGTTTGTGGATCGCGTGAACAGGCGAGTAGCAAGGGCACGCTCGAGCGCCTCTATACGAAACCGCACTGTAGGTTGCGCAACGCCAAGCAAACGCGACGCCGCAGAGAAGCTGCCGCTCTCCAGCACCGCCAGGAAGGTTCGCTGATGTTCCCACATTCCATTGAGGCTCATAGGTTTCTTACTAGCGCCTGGAAAATTTTCGGCAATTCCGCACGTCCCTTCGCCGA
>DATEFI010000279.1:0-2857 GCA_035280705.1 Rhizorhapis sp.
GAAGCTGAGCCGGTTTCCGGACCTTCGTCGCTACTGCGGCTCAGTACATTATTGGGACTCAGGTATACGGTAGATTATACCCTAAAAAAGAGAAATTCATCCTCCTTGCACAAATGAGCGTTCCTGAAAGCCTTCGATGCAATACGACAGCGCGCCGCCTGGAGCCTTTCATAAACCTCTTTCAGGTCCGTGACTCACGGTAAGCCGTTTATGCAAGGCTTGAGGCATGCCTGGAAAGGCATATTCCCATCCAAGATAGGGCTCTACCGTATTTTGGAGTCCCAATAATGTACTGACCCGGATAATGTACCGACCCATAGTTGCGCGTAAGCGGCGGTGACGGTCGTGCGCGAAACGTCCCACTCGGCGGCGAGCGCCCGTGTCGACGAAAGAGAGGCACCCGGTTCGTAGATGCCCTGCCGGATCTGATCCTTGATCGCCTCGCAGATCCGACACGTGACCGTCGTGTCCTCTGAAAACTGGACCACCAAGTTTCCTTCATACTGGACGTTCCATGCGGGCCAAATTGCAGGTATTTCTCCGTGCAGGCAAGGAGACCCACCGTGTATATTCCACCCGCCTTCCGAGATAACGATCTCGCCAGCATTCATGCGACCACACTTGAAGAGGTGGGGACTTCGCAACTTAAGGCAGCCATCCCATGAACGCAGATCTGCACCAGATCGGTCTCGTCTTCGCTGCGTACGTGATCGCGGCAGCCAGTCCCGGCCCCAGCAACATGGCGATCATGAGCATGGCCATGCGCAAGGGACGGACGGCGGCCTTGGTCCTCTCCGCAGGGGTCGTCACGAGCTCCCTGTTCTGGGGCCTGCTTGCCGCAACCGGCATCTCCGCAGTGCTGGCGAGCCATGCAGGGGCCTTGTTCGTCCTCAAGATCCTGGGCGGCGGCTACCTCCTCTACCTTGCCTTCAAGGCCGCGCGGTCGGCCATGAAACCCGATGGGGCCAGCCCATCATCTCCCGAACGCGACAGGGAGTTCAGCCTCTCCTCAATCTATCGTCGTGGTCTCCTGCTCCATCTGACGAACCCGAAAGCGGTCCTTGCCTGGATCGCCCTCATGACCCTCGGTCTCGAACCGGGAGCGACCTGGCATACGGCGGCGATCATCGTGGCTGGCTGCGCCATTCTCAGCGTCTCCATCTTCTCCGGCTATGCGGTGGTGTTCTCCACCACGCCGATGATCAAGGCCTACGGCAAGGCGCGGCGCTGGATCGAAGGAACCCTGGTGGCCTTCTTCGGCATCGCCGGCGTCCGCTTGCTGCTGTCCCGCTCCTGAACAAACCCGTCCGAGGTTCCCTATGACACCGTTCCAAGGATTGTCGGCCTTCCCGATCACCCCGACCGATGCCCGCGGCAGGGTCGACACGGAGGCCCTGGGTCGCCTGCTGGAGCGGCTTCATGCGGCGGGGGTCGACTCCATCGGCCTGCTCGGCAGCACCGGGGGATACATGTACCTGACCCGGGAGGAGCGGCGGCGGGCCATCGCGGCTGCGGTCGGCTGCATCGGGGGCAGAACGCCTCTCATCGTGGGCGTGGGTGCACTCCGGACGGACGAGGCGGAAAACCTGGCGCGGGACGCGGCATCCGAAGGCGCTGATGCGCTCCTGCTGGCACCTGTGTCCTACACGCCTCTGACCGAGGAGGAAGTCTACCAGCACTACGCCGCCGTCGCAGAGGCGACGGATCTGCCGCTGTGCATCTACAACAATCCAGGGACGACCCACTTCACGTTCAGCGATGCCCTGCTGGAGCGCCTCGCTGGCGTCGCGAACATCAAGGCGGTGAAGATGCCGCTGCCGAAGGACATGGATTTCAAGGGCGAGATGGGACGTCTGAGGCCGGGCACCCGTGGTGACTTTGCCATCGGATACAGCGGCGATTGGGGAGCAGCGGATGCGCTGCTTTCCGGGGCGGACGCCTGGTACAGCGTCGTCGGTGGCCTTCTCCCGGAGGCGGCCCTCAAGCTGGTCCGGGCCGCCCAAGTCGGAGACGTGTCCGAGGTGCGCCGCATCGACAGCGATTTCCAGCCGCTGTGGGGGTTGTTCAAGGAGTTCGGCAGCATCCGTGTGATGTATGCCGCCGCCGATATCCTCTCGCTGTGCGAAGCCGTTCCGCCGCGTCCTATCCTGCCTCTTCCCGATGCCAATCGTGTGCGTGTGACAGCGGCGCTGGATGCCTTGTCAGGGCTGATGCAGCCATAATTGGTTCAGCCTGCTCCTTGAGTTGCATGAACTCGCAGGGTGGCCAACCGGTATTACAATTCAGAGGGAATAATGGAGCAGGAACACGCATCCGGTATCGCTACGAAACTGGTCATCGACCGTACCCTGTTCCGCTACACCCGCCCAGCCAGCAGTAAGCCGCTTCCCGTTCTGAACGGCTTCTCCTTCCAACAAAAAGATGAACTCGGGGCCTTTATGTTCGTGGAATGGAAACACGGTGCCTGGCTCGAATCGCACTAACTGCATAGCCCGGCCATTCGCTTTTCCTAGGTTCTTGACCTGCACCCCTCTAGCAACCTTGGAATCCAGCCAAGGAGCCGCCTTGCTGTCAGTAAATATGAACTTGGGTTCGCTTTGGAGAGTCATGAAGGCACCGTCAACTTGATCGGCGTCTGACTGCTGTGGGGCAGCTTGCGGGCGTGGGCGCAGCCCTGGTCTGTGATTAGGCGGCCAGCCGGGCGCCGGCGATCTCGGCCCAGTCCTCGAAGGCTTGGGCGCGGGCGGTGCGGTAGTCGGCGGCGGTGAGTTGGTTGCGGGGAAAGTGGAAGAGGTTGGCGATGGGGTCGTGGATCGAGACGAAGCGTTGAACGTGGCGGGCCGACTTGAACCGCTTC
>DATEFI010000280.1:0-8031 GCA_035280705.1 Rhizorhapis sp.
CTCTTCATCGAATCCATTCCCTATTATGAAACCCGCGCCTATGTGACCATCGTCATGCGCAATTATTGGATGTATCAGCGGCAGGCCGGGGAAAAGGCGAGCAGCCTTGCCGATCTGGCCCAGGGTCTCTGGCCGCGCTTCCCCGGCATGTCCGGCGCAACTGCCATTCGCCTTGACCCCAATGGGAAGTCCTTCAGTGCCGATTGACGAAAGCCGCCCTTTCAAACCCGTGCGAATTGCCGTGCTGACGGTATCGGACAGCCGCACGGCCGCCAATGACACCTCCGGCGATACGCTGGTCGGGCGGATCGAGGCCGCTGGTCATGTGGTCGCCGCCCGCTATCTGGAGCGGGACGACAAGGAAGCCCTCGTGTCCCGCCTCCACGCATGGATCGACGATCCGGAGATCGACTGCATCATTACGACGGGGGGAACGGGCGTTACTGGCCGCGATGTCACGCCTGAAGCGCTTGCTCAGGTCCAGGACAAGGAAATACCCGGATTTGGCGAGTTGTTCCGCTGGATCAGCTTTCAGAAGATCGGCACGTCCACGGTCCAGTCCCGCGCCTGCGCCTGCGTCGCGCGCGGAACCTATATATTCGCGCTGCCCGGCTCCACCGGCGCTGTAAAGGATGGCTGGGACGGCATATTGGCAAGCCAGTTGGACAGCCGTCACCAGCCCTGCAATTTCGTAGAACTCATGCCCCGCCTGCGGGAGCGTTGAACAATATTCCCTCTCCCATGGGGAGAGGATATGAATGCTTGGCTGCGTGCAGCCTAGCCGGAGTTGGTGAGGGGTTGTGCCCTCTCAGCAGCGTGGAACTCCTCACCCAACTGCGATTAAGTCCGACTGGATCGCCCCAGGTCTGCCTATCCCCTCCCACTGGAGAGGGGAAGAATTACCGTTCGTCCGACCTCTGGGCCTGATCAGCCGCGGTCGTGGCGGCATCGCCGACACTTTGTGCTGCCTGGCCGACATCGCGCGCAGCTTCGCTCACCGCGTCGCTTTCCCGCGTTTCGTTATTGCTGTTCACCACCACGAAATAGACGGCGATGGCCGCTAGAATGACCAGGATGACACCCAGGATGATTCCGGCGCCGCTGCCGCGGCGGCTTTCCACCACGGTAGTGGTGGGTCGCTCCACGACACGTTCAGATACGCGTTCTTCCGGCATGATCCACTCCTTCAAAGACAAGAAAATTTATTGCCGGTCATCGAACCGAGACCTTCAGCAATAATGGAAAGGATTTTTTCTCATTCACCTTTCCTCATGGCTAGGAATGTCAACGCCCTTGTCACAACTGTAGTTCCATTATGGATGCGCAATGGCCATTCCAACTTCATTTCGTTTCCGATCATAGCCACGATAATTTGATGGCATCGCAGGACAAACTTCGGAACTCTCGCAACCGCCCGCGCGCTTTACCGGTAGTGACCTGCAATCCAAAGGAGATGGAAAATGGCACATACCGACATCGCAACCGACGAAACCGCAACCTTGATCGCATCCGACAAGGTGGAAGGCACCGCCGTCTACAACCGGCAGGGCGAGCGGCTGGGAACGATCAAGAATTTCATGGTCGATAAGATTTCCGGCAATGTTCAATATGCCGTGCTGTCGTTCGGCGGTTTCATGGGCATGGGCGGCGATTATTATCCGATCCCCTGGAACATGCTGACCTATGACACCAGCCAGGGCGGCTATGCCGTGGATCTGGACAAGTCGCTTCTCGAAAACGCCCCCAGGTACAGCAGTGACAAGGAACCGGCCTTCGATCGCGACTATGGCCGCAGCGTATATGATTATTACGGCGTCACTTATCCCTGGTAACGCAATGAAGCCCCGGTCTTGACAGGCCGGGGCCTTTTTTCACCCCCTCCGCTCCTTCACCCATGCTTTGCTGTCGTTGCGTGGGATTTGATCCGGCTCCAGCGGTACTTCACCTTCTTCATCCGGCCCGAACGAGGGTTCAGGCTCCCGTTGTTGCGGCTCAGGCTTTCTAGGCGGAGCTGCGTTTTTCCCCATTGCCAATCTCCCCTGTGCGTCAGGAAACCGATGCCTTGCCAGTGCCGACATCATTTCGCGCCTTGCCCTTCCTTGTCCGCTGCGCCACTGCTCGCGCACCCGAAAGCACCGGCCCGCAGGAGGCGGCTTTCGCGTCACCAATGTCGACAAATGCCAATATTCCTGCCAGCGGGCTTGCCACCGCCGCCAGGCCAAGCCCAGCCCCCGCCCGCGCCAGCAACTCGCCACTGATGGGATCGATCTTGGGCTCGGCAAAATAGCCGCCAACGCCAATCGGCGACTGACCGGAAAAGAGGCTGAACTTCTTGCTGTCGGCCCGCACGGCGAGGTCGATCCGCTCGTCCCTGAAGCTGATCGCTCCATTGCCGAGCACCACATTCTTGGCCGTATCGATCAGGATCGGGTCAGCCGAGGCTACCCCATTCCTCACGGTGAACGCCACCAGACCGCAGTTGATGCTGACCGGTTTTTTGAGTTTCTTTTCAAACATCTTTTGGATGAAAGTGCCGACGTCCAGCTCGGAAAGCTCGGTGTTGCGCGTCCACAGTGTGCCCGCGGGAATGATGATCGCGATCCGCCCGTTCGAATTGGCGAGCGACTTGCGCACGGAATCGCCAAGGCCGGTCAATTGCACCCGTGCCTTCAGCACGCCCGAGGTCCCGGATTGCTCCACCCCCCAGCCTGCGAGCAGCCGTCCCATCGGAGTGGGCGACAGGCGAATGTCGTACGCAGTCCTGACCGGCTCTCCGCGCGCGTTTATCTCAATATCCGACGAGACGAACCCGCCCGCCAGATCGAAGGTCAGCGGCGAAAGCGTGAGCAGGCTCCGGTCAAGCTTCAAGGCCATTGCGATGTTTGAAATGGGGAAGCTTTCCGCCCGAACCCGTGCAATGCTGTATTTGACGTCCGCGTCGAACCGCTTGAGCGCCTCCACCCGGAGCGGCGCGTCCGGAAGGATTCGCGGCCTGCCGCCCACCACCTCCACCGCGCCCGATGCGCCCTGCGCGTCGAGCTTCTGCGGGTTGTAGCCAATGAAGGGGCCGATATCGAGAATGTCGACCACCCTGCTCGCAAGGTCGGCCTTCAGGTGAAGCCGGTCCTGCGGCATGGAAATGGTCAGGCGCCCGGCAAGGTCGCTGTCACCAAAGCGGCCGCGCAGGTGCGTGAAGCGCCATTCATCGCCCGATTTGGTGAGATGCGAGTTGATCCGGTACTGCCTTGTATCGGGGATCGCCACGCCCAGGAAATCGAACAGCAGGCTCAGATTGGGTCCGCGCGCCTGCATGCGCAGGTCAGCGCCTTCAATCTCCGTTGCGCCGGGCAAGGTGCCTGAAACCTCGATCCTTGTGGGACCGGCCTGCGCCTGAAGCGCAAGCTGGTTCTCGCCGCCCGCAACGGTCTCATTGGGTGAAAGCAGGCCGCCAGAGACAGTGAAAGGCCGTCCGCGGATACCGCCGCTGCCCGAAAAACGGATGTCATTTTCAAATTTCGTATCGCGCGCGCGCACCGTATCGATGCCCACATCCGCGTGGAACTGAAGCTGCGGATGGGCATAGCGCAACCTTGTTCCAGCCACCAGGGCACGGCGGATGGTGGGCAGGTCGAGCGGCTTGCCGCGCCGCTTGGGATCGCCGAAGGTCCAGGTGTTGCGATCGCCGTCGGCCGACCATTCGAGATCGGCATTTCCCTTGACGATCCGCAGCCAATTGATCCGCTCATCCGGCGTCAGCAGGGAAAAGGTTGCAATCCGCGCCTCGACCAGATCGGCCTTGAAGAAATGCTTCTCGCTCGCCCATTCGGGATTGGCGATGCTGATCTTCTCGGCAAGGAACTTGATGTTGATCGGTGCGAAATAGAGCTGAAAATCGCCGCCGACCTCCACCTTTCGCTGCAGGTTGGAGGTGGCGATCCGCTCGAACGGACCTTTAAGAAAACGGCCCTTGGTGATGTAGAGCACCGCCCAGGCGGCAAAGAGCAACGCAACAATCCCCAGCACGATCTTCAGCGGCAGGGGCATGCGCCAGCGGCGGCGCGGAGCCTCCACAAGCGGCTCCCCCGCTACTGGGGGCGAATAGGCGGGCCCTTCCCTTTGCTGTTCAAGCGACGGACCCTCGGGAGGGATATGCCTGTCCATTGCAGGCTATCAACGATTGGAGCGCAACAAGGGTCCCAAGTGCCTGGGCCAAGTGCCTGGGAACGCGCCATCCCAACATCATTCCGTTCGTCCCGAGCGAAGTCGAGGGACATTGAGATGGCACAATGTATCTCGACTTCGCTCGACACGAATGGACTGACAGTTGCGTGTGAAAGATAGGGAAACTACCGCCTCAACCGATTGTCTGACCGGTCTTCTCCCAATCGGCCAGGAATGAGGCGATGCCCTTTTCCGTCAGCGCATGATTGAAGAGCGACTTGATCACCGCAGGGGGCATGGTCGCAACATCAGCGCCGATCTTGGCAGCCTGAAGCACATGGATCGGGTGCCGGACCGATGCCACCAGGATTTCCGTGCTGAAATCATAATTGTCATAGATGAGGCGGATGTCCTCGATCAGTTGCATGCCGTCAAAGCCGATATCGTCATGCCGCCCGACAAAGGGAGAAATGAAGGTCGCCCCCGCCTTGGCCGCCAGCAGCGCCTGATTGGCCGAAAAGCATAGCGTCACATTCACCATGCACCCGTCGCTGGAGAGCGCCTTGCAGGTCTTGAGGCCGTCAATGGTGAGCGGCACTTTGATCGCCACATTATCGGCAATCCGCCGCAGCACGGCGGCTTCCTTCATCATGCCTTCATGGTCGAGCGCGACGACCTCGGCCGACACCGGGCCATCGACGATGCCGCAGATCTCCTCCACGACCTCGAGGAACTTCCGGCCCGATTTGTGGATCAGCGAGGGGTTGGTGGTGACGCCGTCCAGCAGGCCCGTCGCGGCAAGCTCCCGGATTTCGCTGATATCGGCGGTGTCTACGAAGAATTTCATGGAAATGGCCCTTCATGGCGGGATGATTCGTGGGGCAGTCTATAGCGCCGCCCGGGCGGTGGGGTAAGGACGATGTACTGCGCCGGATGCACTGCTGCGGAAGCAACTGACTCGTCGTCCCTGCGCAGGCAGGGACCCAGCTTTTCTTCTGTAGTTCCAGGCCAGGAGAAGCGAGGTCCCTGCCTGCGGCCGAAAGCCGCAGTTTATCCTGAGCGCCCGCCCTGCGGGCAGTCGAAGGGCAGGGACGACGGATGAGACGGGCAGAATGACTGCATTTGCTTCGCTGGAGGTTCACATCCCAGCATCCCCTGCTCTAGGGAGGACGAATGACTCGCGCCCGCGTCCTTCTCCTCAACGCCGCATTGGGGCCGCTCGACTATCGAGTGCCGCACGGGATGGACGTGGAGCATGGCACTATTGTCGTCGCGCCGCTCGGTCCCCGGCAGATCGTCGGCGTTATCTGGGAAGAGGAGCGGTTTCCAGTCGAAACCGTGGGCGATAATCGCCTCCGTCCCTTGCTTCAAACGCTCGATGCGCCAGCGCTGCGCGCCCCGCTCCGGCGGTTGATCGAGTGGACGGCGGACTATTATCTCGCCCCGCCCGCCGCGGTGCTGAGAATGGCCTTGTCCTCCTCAGCCGCGCTGGATGGCGGCCGCATGGTCTTGGAATATCGTGCTACCGGAAAGGCCCCGGAACGGCTGACCGGCAAGAGGGCTCAGGCTCTGGAGCGCATCGGAAACCGGCAAGGCCTGGTGCGGGAGCTTGCCATCATTGCCGGGGTTTCCGACGGCGTGATACGGGGGCTCGTGAAAGCAGGAGCACTTGAGGCGGTGGAGGTCAGCGTCGACACGCCCTTCCCCGCCCCTGACCCGGACTTTGCGCCGCCCGAACTCAGCAGCGAGCAGGAAGCGGCGGCCAGCGAACTCGTTCACGCCGTCCGGGGAGAAAATTTCCAGACCTTTCTGCTCGACGGCGTCACCGGTTCGGGCAAGACCGAAGTATATTTCGAGGCCATTGCGGAGGCGCTCCGGCTCGGCAGGCAGATATTGGTCCTCCTTCCCGAAATCGCGCTGACCGAACCTTTTCTGCAGCGGTTCGAAAGGCGCTTCGGCGTTCCTCCGGTCGCCTGGCACAGCGGCCTTCGCCAATCGGAGCGCCGGCGGGCCTGGCGTGCGGTCGCCAGCGGGCAGGCTCAGGTCGTGGTGGGCGCTCGTTCGGCACTGTTCCTCCCCTATGCCAATCCCGGCCTCATTGTCGTGGACGAGGCGCATGAGACCAGCTTCAAGCAGGAAGACGGCGTCCATTATCACGCCCGCGACGTGGCGGTGATGCGCGGCCTGCTTGAAAAATGCCCCGTTATCCTGGCCTCCGCCACCCCCGCCATAGAGACCCGGCAACAGGTGGCGCTGGGCCGCTACCGCGAAGTCAAGCTTCCCGCACGTTTCGGCGGAGCCGAAATGCCTGCGATCGAGGCCATAGACCTTACCCGCGAGCCGCCGGAGCGCGGCCGCTGGATCGCGCCGAAACTGGTTCGGGCCATGGATGAGGTGCTTGAAAAAGGGGAGCAGGCGCTGCTGTTCCTCAACCGCCGGGGCTATGCACCGCTCACGCTCTGCCGTCATTGCGGCTATCGCTTCCAATGTCCCAATTGCACCGCCTGGATGGTGGACCATCGTCTGACCCGCCGCCTTGCCTGCCACCATTGCGGCCATGTGATTCCGACGCCCCGTGCCTGCCCCGAATGCAAGGAGGAGGACGCGCTCGTCGCCTGCGGCCCCGGCGTCGAGCGGATCGCCGATGAGGTGGCCCAGCTTTTTCCGCAGGCGCGAACCGCGATCGTCACGTCGGACACGCTCTGGTCCCCTGCCAAGGCGGCGGAGTTCGTCCGCTCCATGGACGCGGGCGAAATCGACATCATCGTGGGCACGCAGCTCGTTACCAAGGGCTACCATTTTCCCAACCTGACGCTGGTGGGCGTGATCGACGCCGACCTTGGCCTTGAAGGCGGAGATCTCCGCGCGTCAGAGCGGACATTCCAGCAGATTGCGCAGGTTTCCGGCCGGGCCGGACGCGGTGACAAACCGGGCCGGGTATTCATCCAGACCCGAGAGGCGGGGCATCCTGTCATCAAGGCGCTGGTCCGTGGCGACGCCGACGCCTTTTACATCGCCGAGACGGAGAGCCGCCGCCGCGCCGCCGCGCCTCCCTTCGGCCGCTTCGCCGCCATCATCATCTCGTCGGAAAGGACTGAGGATGCGCAGGAAACCGCCCGCCTCATCGGCCGCACCGCGCCAGAGGTGGAGGGGATGACCGTCTATGGCCCCGCTCCCGCCCCGCTTGCAGTGCTGCGCGGCCGTCACCGCCACCGCCTGCTGGTCCACGCCCGCCGAGCGCTCGACGTGCAGGATGTGATCCGGGACTGGCTGGGCAAATTGACCTGGCCTGCCAGCACGCGGGTCAGTGTCGACGTCGATCCATACAGCTTCCTATGATCGAATCCCCCTGCAACCGCATCTGCACCCTCGACGACCGCACTGGCTGGTGCCTGGGCTGCCGGCGGACGATCGAGGAGATCATCGAATGGGGCTTGGCAAGCGAGGAACGCAAGCGGGAGATATTGGAGGCACTGGAGGAGAGGCGGAATGTGTGATTTGGGTGACGAGTGCACTGTTTCCCTCTCCCATGGGGAGAGGATATGAAGGCTTGGCTGCGTGCAGCCTAGCAGGAGTTGGTGAGGGGTTGTGCGTTACTGAGGGGGCAGAACCCCTCACCCAACTACGACTAGGACTGGCTTCGCCAATCCAAGTCTGCGTATCCCTCTCCCGCCGGAGAGAGTGGATACCCCTAGCCTTCTCCCACTCCTCCCCCTATATCCCCCCAGCCAGAAGGTCGGGCGGCCGCCGGCGCGGATTTACCGTGCGGGAGGAAAGTCCGGGCTCCACGAAACAGCGGTGCCGGATAACATCCGGCGGGGGTGACCCCAGGGACAGTGCAACAGAGAGCAGGTCGCCCAGCCCGCAAGG
>DATEFI010000281.1:0-5297 GCA_035280705.1 Rhizorhapis sp.
GTGTCGCGCGGGTACAAGGCAGGCAGCTTTGGCACCTTGCCGGCCCTCAATGTCCTTCAGTTCAAGCCCGTTCCGCAGGAAAGCCTGCTTGCCTATGAAGCCGGCCTGAAGCTGAGCCTGCTGGACCGCAGGGTCCAGATCGCGACGGCGGCCTTTTACTATGACTATACCGACAAGCAGCTCCTTGGACGGATCAACACCGGTCCTCTCTTCGGCGTTCTTCCGGGGCTCATTACCGTTCCGAATTCCAGCGTGCGGGGCGCCGAGCTGGAAATAACGGCCGCTCCAATAGATGCACTGAGGCTGACGTTCGGCGCGAATTACATTGATTCGAAGATCGATGGGCAGTTCCCCGTGCCGGATCCTTATGGCGTGTCGCTCAATGTGGATGGTTTCCAGTTCCCCAATACGCCGAAATGGCAGGTTGTCGGAGACGCGGAATTCACGCAGCCCGTTTCGGATGACCTGAAGGCTTTTATTGGCGGGGCGGTGAAATATCGCAGCTCAAGCTATGCGGTATTCACCACGGACGACTTGTTCAAGATCAAGGGCTATGCCCTGCTGGATCTGCGCGCCGGGATCGAGAGCGAAAGCGGCTGGAGTGCCCAGATCTGGGGCCGGAACGTTACCAACAAGCGGTATCTCACCCACGCCTGGAAGCCGATCGACTCAGTGGTGCAGCTGACCGGCATGCCCGCCACCTATGGCATAACGCTGGGCTACAAGTTCCGGTAAAAGGAATAGCTGCGGCGGGCGAAGCGAAGGGATCACCCAGGCCGAGCCCGCCGCGCCTCGCGGCTCTGACGCAGGATGAGGCGCCCGGCACATCGAGGCGCCTTCATTCCTTGAGGGCGGCATCCCCTCGACTTCGCTCGATCTGCAAGGTGAACGAGGCCATCTGAACTCGTCCTGCTCTGGCGGGGTTCCAATCATAGACTCGTCCGCCCCCAGTCCGCCGGGCGGAGCCTCGGCTGTTGCGGAGGCGTTAGGACTATGTCAGGAGCCGGTACTCAAGGAGTATAGGAATGCCGCCTGCACAACATGTCGAAGCCGTAGCCATCGCGCACCGCATATTGGACGCGCTCGGGCGGGAAAAGCGCGCCGTGTCCCTGACGACGCTTTCGCGCGCGCTCGGCATGACTCCCACGCGCGTGTTGCGGCATCTTTCCACCCTCGTCGAACTGCGCCTGGTGGAACGCGACGATTCCGCAAACTACCGGCTTGGCCTTGGACTGGTGGAACTAGGGCAGCGGGCCTCCGCGCAACACGATCTTTCGCGTACGGCCTATCCGGTCCTGCTCGAGCTTAATGAAGCCACTGGTCAGGCCACCTTCCTTGTCCGGCCGCATCAGGATCATACCGTGGTCTGGCTCTCTTTCGAAAGCGCGGACGTGCCGCAGCTCACCATGACACCCGGCATGCGCCTCAGCCTGACAGCGTCCATCTGCGGCCGGGTGATCCTGGCGTTCCATGACCGGCTTCCGGTCGAGGCTCATTTCGGGGCCGCGCCAGAGCTTGACAGCCCCGATCCGCCCCGTTCGCCCGAGCAACTGGCCGAACGGCTCGCGCAGATCCGCAAGCGCTTCTACGACGGCTATGGCCTTGAACCCGGATCGACACTCTACAGCCTGGCGGCCCCGGTGCTGGACCATAGCGGCGAGGCAGTTGGGGCGGTAGCCGTCATCGGCTTCAGCGTCAGTTCCATACACAGAAGAGCGGCCATCCTGGAGGCGCTGCTTGCTTCGGCGGAGAAAATCTCGCGGTCGCTGGGATGCAAGCTCGAATGGCCGCGCCCTGCTGAAAATGAGGGGCCCCAGTAACTCAGCGATAATCGCCTCGGCCCCCTTCAGATCGATGAAGGCCAGTTTGGCGGCTGATTCTTTCTCGGGACCGCTGACTTCCGCCGCAAAGGGTTCAGCCTACGTCCGATGCACAAATCCCATGACGCGAAGCAGCGCATAGACGGCGATGGACGATCCGCCCGCCAGCATGATGGCAGCTGCGGTTCCCTCGGGCGAATGCGCGAAAGGCAAGCCGCCTGTGTTATCATCGCCGCGATGGAGTTCCATTGAGATTTTTTGAACATTCCAATTCGGATTTTTCAAGCGCGGTGACAGCCGGCTGTCCCCATAAAGCGGCAGCCGTATGGACAAGCGAGACAGGATAGCGCTTGCTGATCGGTCCAGCCGCTTGGGTTTCTTTTTTCGTGCCGGCTTGCACTTTTGTGCCATTGGTCATGGTCGACTCTCCTAATCGTCCGAAAGCAGTTTTTACCGATTCCGGGTGACAGGCTCGTGACGCGGAAAGCCGGGCTACCGCCTGGGATGTTCTATGTCCGTAAAAGTCCGGAGCCGCCGTCCGCCGACTGCGCCCTGGTAAACATCCGCCTGCCGCACATTGTCCGGGAAGGAAAGGCCGGTTTCCGCCTCGATCCGAATGACGGGCACCTGAAAATTCTGCCCAGGCTTGCTGCTGTTCGGTCCCACCGGCAGCCGTTCGAACGGGATGTCGAGCGCATAGTCCTGCTGGCTCACCAGATACGCGCTGGAGAACAGCTTGCCATTGCGGTCGGTGACAGCGATCACCTTCCAGAAGAATTGCGGAATCTTGATGCCGCGATGTTCCTCATCATCCGAGCGGAGCAGGGGACCGGAAAAAACCGTCGCCCGGACATCTTCCTCATCGGTATTGTACAGCAGGAAATTCTCCAGGCCCTGCCAGAGATCCTGACCCTGGTTGAATCCCCAATATTGCGGCGAGCAGTTGGTCCAGTAGAAGGTGTCGTCATTCGCCTGCTTGGCGATACGGATATCGCCCCAGACCGGATCAAGCCGCCGAACGAGATGGCCGCGATCGAAATAATTCTTCGATGGCCCCGGCTCGTTGCCGTAAAGCTCATCGCCATTCTGGAGTTCCTCGGGAAGGCGCGGATCGTAGAACCATTTATCATCGCCGCGGTCAAGATTGGTCCAGCGCTTCCCGTCGATATTGACCGCCGTGAAGAACGCCATCTTCCGCTTCGGATCGGCGTTGAAGACGATGGAAAAATGCAGGTATCGCAGCACATCGTCGGGCGTGCCCGCAATTTTGGCGACCTGGCCGTGCTGAAGCGCCGCAGCGCCCAGTTCAGGCAATTTGATCTCCGTGCCCAGGAAATCCTCGGCATAGCCCTTGCGGCCGTCGAAATAAGCAGCCGGGCGCGTGTTGCGCCTGGGCTTTCTGGCCGCTTCGAAGGTCAGGGCCGCATCCACAGCGGGCGCCGTCAGCAGCAATGCGGGTGCGCCGATGATCGGCGGCCCGACGATGCTCTGGCCCGCAATCGTCCCTTCAAAAGCCTTGCCGCCTGTCGCATCCGCCAAAAAGGCGTCGATGAGCGGCTGGCGCAGCGCATCGGGCGCTGAGAGTTGCGTCTCGACATCGGCCACCAGCCGGGAAATACGCACACCTTCATTGGCAAGCCAGCAGACCTTTTCCGGTGGAAGCTGCCTTGCCACCGCAGCGGGAGCCGTGGTGCCGCCGACAAGTTCCCAATGTTCCTCGCCCGCAACCTTGCTGCGGACCGGTACGCCCGCATGATGAAGGCAGACCACTTGCCAGGCGTCGGTTGCGACCGGCGCTCCTGAGGAACCGGCGGCCGTATCGGACGAGTACCAGAGGAAATTGTCCCGGTCGGGATCGGTATCATCACCATATTTGACGATCTTGTTCTCGCGCAGCGAGATGCGCTTGGTCGATGAGCCGGGGTGCTGGATGATCGTCACATAATTGCCAAGATCCACCTTGCCCACACGCGGATCCAGACGGAGAAAGCCGAAATCGGACAGGGACGTGCCACCGTCCTCGCTCCGCTCGGCAATGGCGACGATGGTGTAGTCGAGCTTGTCCTACGGGCTGGAGATCCAGCCGTCCTGCGGGGTCAGGCGAAATCGCGTGGTGCGGCGCAGCCGGCCCTCATGGTCCAGCTCATAGCCGAACTCGACCGTCGCCCGCTGCGCATCCTGCGGGGTGCCGAGAACATGGGCGTTGGTGAGCAGCAGGCGCGGACCAATGAGGAAACCCGTACCCCAGTCGCTGCCATCGCCCGCCAATGCCGCCACATTGATCCGGCAGACGGTCCGCGACGCCATCATTCCCCGTTCAAGATAATTGGTCTCAACGAGGTCATTTTCGTTGATAAGCGCTTCGTAGACGTCAAAGTCGACACCAGCCCCGGACCGGGCGCGGTGGACGATCTGGCTGACGAGTTTTACCGGATCGGCCGGCGGTGCTTTCGCATCACGGCCAGCCTGGATTTCGGCGCGAAGCTGCGCGTCATCGAACTGCGATTCCTGAATGATCATGCCACCCTCCCTGACGGAGCGCCAATGCTGGCTGGATGGCGATCATTATGTCCGAACAGTGTGACAGATTGGCGATCCGCCGCCGCGGCCCGGAGCGCCTGGACGCTATGGCCGCGCTTTGCTCTGAATGGGGACAGGAGACAGGGGATGCGTGTGCAGTTCCGCGCAAGCCCTGAGATAGGCCGCGGTTCGCCGGCTGTTGTCGGGGTCTACAAAACCGGCTGGCATCCCTTCGGCATCGACCTTCATCATGAAGGCCTGGGGATCAAGATGCTTGGTGCGTTCAATGATCAAATAAATGTCAAGCGGGTTCTCGGACATGATCATATTCCCTGCCGCACCTGCCGCCATTAGAAGTTTCGTTCATACTGTTCGTAACTTTGGTAATATATCCGTAACAAAAATATCAGGCAAGCAGGGCGCCTCCATCCTGGATAGTTATTTCCGCCTGCGGAGCGTTTTTTAGGCCGAATTTTTGAGGGGGCGCTCGAATGCGGGCGGGCTGTCCACAGAACTGTCATGAACGCTCGCTATCGGACCCCACAAGTCAGACTAGACATAGTTCGGGTTCGCAATGCTCCACCTTGTACATTCAGTGCCTGGCCGCCTTCGGCTGCAAGGCGACCGCTTTCGCGGCAATGTTCTGCTCATCGAAGCGGCACAGGCCCGGATACTACAAATTGATGGCATCATTTCCACGACGGCCGTCTGGGCGACCGGCAGTATCGTCATTCAATATTGCCGCTACAGCCTGACGTCCGAAGAATTGTGGGGCGCGCTGGGAGAAACCGGTTATGTGGCTTCTCCGACCGCCGGCGGGATGCTGCGGAACGAAAACAGCCTCGCGCTGGGTCCCATGATTGCGGATACAGTGAGGCAGACGCTCGTGAAGACTCTGGTCGAGCGGTCAACCGCCGCGCTCATCGGCGCCTTGATCTAGACTCGTTCCGCTGCTGA
>DATEFI010000282.1:0-3028 GCA_035280705.1 Rhizorhapis sp.
TCGATGGCCGCCGAGAAGGGCGATTTGGCGCTGCTGTCATTGGTGGAGCCCTCAGACTCCACCTCGATCAGCCCCAGCCGCGAAAAGCCCGCGATCAGCCCCGGCGTCACCCATTTTCCGCTGGCATCGACCCGCTCCGCGCCAGGAGGAACAGCGACGTTCCGGCCTGCCGCCACGATCTTGCCGTTGCTGATGACAACGGTGCCAATGTCGATGGGCGCGCTGCCGTCGCCGATCGCGACCTTGCCGCCGGTAATGGCGGTGGTCTGGCCAAAGACGGGGGCCGCCAAAAAAACCAGCGCACAACATCCCATGACCGTTCGGGCTGAGCTTGTCGAAGCCCTTCCCTTCCGCTTAAAGCGAGGAAGGCCCTTCGACAGGCTCAGGGCGAACGGGAGAAAGGCATTCAGCCTCACTTCACATCCCCTTCGCCGGGCTGGCCCAGTTCGAAGTCGCTCACTGGCCGCCGCGCCGGATCGTTGGCATCGAACAGCAGAGCGCCGTCGATCCACACCTTCTCCGGCCTGGTATAGACGCTGAAGGGATCGCCGTTCCACAGAACAACGTCCGCCATCTTGCCCGGCTTGAGGCTGCCTGTCCTGTCTGCCACGCCCAAGGCCCTGGCTGGATTATAGCTCAGCCATCGCCACGCTTCGGCTTCGTCAATATTCAGCCCCATGCGCCGCCCATTGGCGAGCGCCTTCGCAGCCTCCTGATTGAGCCGCTGGATCTGGTTTTCATCGTCGCTGTGCACGATGGCGCAGGCTCCCGCGCTATGGACGAGCGGAACATTCTCCTCGACGGCGTCATAGCTTTCCATCTTGAAGCCCCACCAGTCGGCCCACATCGCCGCGCAAATGCCGTTGTCCCGCAGCAGGTCGGCGACCTTGTACGCCTCCACTGCATGGTGGAAGGCGGTGACCTTGTAACCGAACTCCTTTGCCATATCGATGACGATGGCCATCTCGTCCGCGCGGTAGCAATGATTATGGACCAGGATCTTGCCTTCCAGCGCGTCCGCCAGCGTTTCCATGTCGAGGTCGCGGGTCTGTTCCTTCTTGGCGGCGCGCTTCTTCTGATATTCGCGCGCGGCAATCCAGGTTTGGCGGTCGATGGCGATATTGCCCATTCGGGTGCTGGGCTTCTGCCTGCGGGCGCCATAGACGCGCTTGGGATTTTCGCCGCACGCCATTTTGAGGCCATAGGGCGCGCCCGGGAACTTCATCCCCTGCACCGTGCGAGAGGCCACATTTTTCAGTGTCACCGAACGCCCGCCAAACAGATTGGCCGAACCCGGCAATATCTGCAGCGTCGTCACCCCGCCATTGGCGAGCGCCCGTGAAAAGCCCGGGTCCTGCGGCCACACGCTATGTTCGGCCCATACGTCTGCGGTCACCGGCGAGGTCATTTCATTGCCATCGCTATGCGCCGCGACGGCGGGGCTGGCATAATCGCCCAAATGGCTGTGCGCGTCGATGATGCCGGGCGTCACAAATTTCCCGCTGCCGTCGATCACCAGAGCATCGCCTGAAACGGCTGTGCCGGGGCCGCCTATCGCCTCGACCTTGCCGCCGGACAGGAAAAGAACAGCATTCTCGATCCGGCCGCCCTCCCCATCAAGGATGGTCGCACCCCGGATAACCGTCGGACGAGAGGGATAGGGTGCATAGGTGGACGGATAAGGATCGGCAGGGGCGGCGGAGGGGTTCTCCTTGTCCCTGGCTTCCTTCCGGTCCTCCCCTGATGCGGCACCTGTCAGCGAAACCGCCAGTCCCAGCGCTACCGAAAGCGGAAGCAACCGGAGGAAGGACATCAGCGCGTCTCGCCCGCCGTATTGACGCCAGCCGCCGCCGGCTCCGCAAGCTCGGGTTCGCCAGCCATGACATGATTGCTGTCAGCGTCCCGCAGCGTGTCGAGATGCATGAGCTTCAGGACCAGCCGGGAAATGACCATGACGGCAACGCCCACGGCCACGGCTGTCCAACCGACGGTCGTGTAGACCGACAGCACGGTTTCCTTGCCCGCCGCTGCCCCGTCCAGCCCTTCCGCGCCAGTGGCCGCCGCGATCAGGCCCGCCGCGAAGTTGCCGGTCGCCGAAGCGAAGAACCAGGTGCCCATGATGAGCGATGCCATATGGGCCGGGGCGAGCCTGTTCATGGCGGAAAGCCCCACCGGAGACAGGCAAAGCTCTCCGGTCGTATGGAGCAGGTAGATGAGGAAGATGAAGATGACCGGCGTCAGATTGTCCATCCCGAACGCCGCCGCTCCGGCCACCAGCACCAGGAAGCCAGCCCCAAGCTGTACCATGGCAAGACCGAACTTGGCGGGCGCAGACGGCTCCAGACCGCGCCGCCCCAGGGCTGTCCAGGTCCAGGCGAAGACTGGCCCCAGCAGCACTATATAGACGGGATTGACCGCCTGGAACACCGAAGCGGGAACCCCTGCCCGATCAACGTAGCGGTCGGTAAAGAGATTGAGCGAGGACCCCGCCTGTTCGAACAGCGCCCAGAACAATATCGAACCGAAGATCAGAAAGATCGCGGCGAAAATCCGGTCCCGGTCCTCCGCCGGAAGCCTTACCACCGCCGTGTAAAGAACATAGGCGACGAGGATCGCGCCGGCACCGCCCAAGAGCCAGCCGATCAGCTGCTGATACTGGATCAGCGCCCAGATCGCGGCCACCGCAGCCACGCCGAGCAGATAGAGCAGCCATTCACGGCGAACACCCGCCACCGGCTGCCGCAGGGCCACAGGATCAGGGGGTTCCCCCCTGCCCATCAGCAGCGGCTTGAACGCGACGAAGACGATAAGCCCGGCCAGCATTCCAAAGCCCGCAAGCCCAAAGCCATAGCCCCAGCCATAGGTCTGGCCAATAAGGCCGCAGAAGAAGGAGCCGAGCGCCGCGCCCAGATTGATGCCCATGTAAAAGATCGTATAGGCCCCATCGCGGCGGACGTCGGTGCGCGGGTAAAGCTGGCCCACGATCACGGAAATATTGGCCTTCAGAAAGCCCGATCCCACGATGATG
>DATEFI010000283.1:0-2787 GCA_035280705.1 Rhizorhapis sp.
AGAGCTGCCTCTTGTTTACGCATGGTTAATGGCATTCATGCCAGCTAGGTGACGAACAAGGACCAAGAATGAACGACATCGGCATCATCGACCGGCCCGACGCCGCCCTGACCGCAGAGGCGCAGACCAGCGGCCTTTCCGTCGTGTCGATCGCCAAAAGCTATGACAAGCGCGCGGTTCTTACCGATGTTTCGCTGTCGGTGGCCAAGGGCGAAGTGGTGGGACTGCTTGGACCCAATGGCGCTGGCAAGACGACCTGTTTCTATTCCATCATGGGGCTGGTGAAGCCCGATTCAGGGCGCATCCTTCTGGACGGCGACGACATAACGCCGCTGCCCATGTACCGGCGGGCGATATTGGGCCTTGGCTATCTGCCGCAGGAAACCTCCATTTTCCGGGGCATGACAGTAGAGCAGAACATCATGGCAGTGCTGGAGCTTGCCGAACCGGACAAGACGGCGCGCGATGAACGGCTGGAGGAGCTTTTGGGCGAATTCGGCATGACGCGGCTTCGTTCGGCCCCCGCCATGGCTCTCTCCGGCGGTGAGCGGCGGCGCTGCGAAATTGCCCGGGCGCTGGCGGCCAGTCCCTCGATCATGCTGCTCGACGAACCCTTTGCCGGCATCGATCCGATTTCGATCGCCGACATACGCGACCTGGTCTGCCAGTTGAAGGAGCGGGGAATCGGAGTGCTGATTACCGATCACAATGTCCGGGAAACGCTCGACATCGTGGACCGCGCCTGCATCATCTATGATGGAAAGGTGCTGTTCGCGGGTAGCCCGCAGGCACTGGTCGCCAATGAAGACGTGCGCCGCCTTTATCTGGGCGAGAGTTTCGAGCTGTAGAATGAGCGGAGGGGCTTCGACAGGATCAGCCCGAACGGTTTTTGAGGCTTATAAGGCGCGCCTGCCAAAGCGGGAACGAGACTGATGGCGCTGGCCCCGCGTCTCGACCTGCGGCAGAGCCAGTCGCTGGTGATGACGCCGCAGTTGCAACAGGCCATTCGCCTGCTTGCGCTGTCGAATCTGGAAATCGAAGCCTATATTGCCGAGGAACTGGAAAAGAACCCGCTGCTCGAGGCGGGGGATCTCGGCCCGGACACGGAGCCGGCCCCGGCGCCCGCCGATCCTTCGGAGAACCGTCCGGAGCTTCCCGATAATGCGTCGACGGACCTGCTGCTGGAGGGCGGTCATGGCGACACGGAAAATCCGCTCGATGTCGAATATGACAGCTCCGCCTTCAGCGATGACGGCGCGTCCGACACCCCTGTGGCGGCGGCAGAACGGGGCGCCGGGCTCGACATGGGCGATTATGGCGGGGGCGGCTTTGGCGAGGAAGGGCCGGATTTCGACAGCTTCTCCGCGCCGGACGTATCGCTGCACGAGCATCTTCTGGCGCAGGCGGGATCGGCACTGGCCGGCCAGCAGATGGTGATTGCGACGCAGCTCATCGGCCAGATCGACGAGGCTGGCTATCTGGAAGCCAATCTTCTTGAGACCGCCTATCGTCTCAACGTTCCGCTGAATGAAGTGGAAGGGGTGCTGGCGGTCATCCAGACCTTCGATCCCACTGGCGTGGGGGCGCGCAATCTCGCCGAATGTATCGCGCTGCAAGCAAAGGAGGCCGACCGCTATGATCCGGCCATGGCGCGCCTTATTGATAATCTAGAGCTGCTGGGGCGCGGCGCCCTGCCGCAATTGAAGCGCATTTGCGGCGTCGATGATGAGGATTTCGCGGACATGATCCGCGAGCTTCGCAGCTATGATCCTAAACCCGGTCTCAAATTCGGCGCTGATGTCAGCCAGGCGGTCGTTCCCGATATTTTCGTGGTCGAACGAGGCGAGGGCTGGGGGATCGAGATCAACAGCGCGACCCTGCCGCGCCTGCTGGTCAACCGCAGCTATTATGTGGAGCTGGCGAACGGCCAGCATGACAAAAATTCGAAAGCCTGGCTCGCCGATTGCCTGGCGAGCGCAAACTGGCTGATCAAGGCGCTGGACCAGCGGCAGCGCACGATCATCAGGGTGGCAAGCGAGATCGTGAAGCAGCAGGAGGATTTCTTCCGCCACGGCGTTGCCCATCTGAAGCCGCTCACCCTGCGCATGGTGGCGGAAGCCATCGAAATGCACGAATCGACGGTGAGTCGCGTCACCAGCAATAAATATCTGTCCTGCGCGCGGGGGCTCTATGAGCTCAAATATTTCTTCACCAGCGGCATCCAGAGCAGCGATGGCGGAGAGGCAGTGTCCGCCGAAGCAGTCAAAAGCCAGATCAAGGCCATGATCGCGGCGGAGGACCCAAGGAAAATCCTGTCGGACGATACGCTGGTCGAAATGCTCCGCGAAAAGGGCTTCGACATTGCCCGGCGCACCGTGGCCAAATATCGCGAGGCCATGGGGATTGGCTCCTCGGTCCAAAGAAGGCGGCAGAAAGCCTTGCAGAACCGCGCGGCTTAGCTGACGGCTATATACGACGCCGCTCCTGCGAAGGCGGGGGCCCCGCTCATTTCCTCAGCACCGTAAAGCAAAAAAAGCGGGGTCCCTGTCTGCGCAGGGACGATGGAAGGAGCAAGTCACCTTCCACACCTAATCCAATATTAACCATTGTTTGCGAAACCGCCTTCTAGATCAAACTTCCGAAAGGCAAGGACGTGTACGAAGCTCCGCGCGGCAGCGCGTGGCAGTGGGACCGTCGCGCCGCCAGACTGGCGGGCGCGGGGGTCATCAAGCTGCACCGTGTGAAACCCCTTGGCGTGGTGGCCTTCGGGACATTTCTCGCCACCTC
>DATEFI010000284.1:0-2582 GCA_035280705.1 Rhizorhapis sp.
GAGGGACTCGCCCGGTTCAAAGATAAATGGGGCTCCATGAGCGAAGGAATATATGGACGCTAATCTGGAGACGCTTCCCTACCGCCCTTGTGCGGGCGTGATGCTGGTCAACTTTGAAGGGAAGGTGTTTGTCGGACAACGGCTCGATACAAGAGTCGAGGCGTGGCAAATGCCGCAAGGGGGCATTGATGAGGGCGAAGATCCTCGAACCGCTGCCATTCGCGAAATCGGTGAAGAGACGGGCATAGCAGAAGAGCATCTGCAATTTCTGGCTCAGGCCAAGGAAGAGCTTTTCTATGACCTTCCCGACGAACTGGTCGGCAAGATCTGGAAGGGCCGCTACCGGGGGCAGAGGCAGATATGGTTCCTGGTCCGCTTTACCGGCACCGATGAGGATGTGAACATCGAGACCGAACATCAGGAATTTCGCGCCTGGAAATGGGCGGACCCGGATACGCTTCCCGACCTGATCGTGCCTTTCAAGCGCAAGCTCTACCGGGATGTCCTGCGTGAGTTTCGCGGCATCATCTAGAGCAACGTGCCCAAAATCTGCACCGCGTTCCGTTCGTGTCGAGCGAAGTCGAGACACGTTTGCGCCAGCCAGCGTCCCTCGACTGTGCTCGGGACGAACGGGGTGATACGGATTTTGGGCACGTTGCTCTCTAAGGGGGCGCGCGCCAAGCGAATTTGGCAGGGGCCTGGAATTCAGCGCTCCAGCCGCGTCCGAAAGCCGGTGGGAATATCATCGGTCACCAGCCCGGCGAGAATCTCCGCAACGGCCTCCGGGCTTTTCAGCGTGGCAGGGTCTTCTCCGGGATAGGCCTTGGCGCGCATCGCCGTTCGCGTAGGACCGGGGTCAAGCATGGCGGTGCGGATGGTGCTGATATTCTTCACTTCCTCGCCATAGGCCGTGACCAATGTTTCGAGAGCGGCCTTCGAAGCGGCAAAGGCGCCCCAATAGGCGCGCGGATTTTGGGCCACTCCCGAGGTGATGGCCACAAGCCGGCCATCCGAACTTCTGCGCAGCATGGGGTCAAAGGCAGCAATCAGCGCCTGTTGCGCGGTCAGGTTGAGCGTGATGAGCCGCGCGAATTCCTTGGCATCTATGGCGCTGACGGGGGCCAAGGTGCCGAGCATCGCTGCATTGAGGACCAATATGTCCAAGGTTCCCCAGCGTTCGGCCACGGCATTGGCGAGGCGGCCGATGCTTTCGCCATCGGTGAGGTCCAGCGGGGCAATGGTGGCGCTGCCGCCGGCCTTATGGATACGCTCTTCCACTTCCTCCAGTCCGCCCGAGGTGCGTGCTGTGATGATCACATGCGCACCCCTCTCTCCCAGCGCCACTGCCGTTGCAGCGCCAATGCCGCGGCTTGCGCCAGTGACGAGAGCCAATTTGCCGGTGAGGGATCGGTCGGTCATGTGAGCCTTTGTGCTTTTTCGGTTCGTCCTGAACCTGCGGAAGGACTTTCCCTTATTTGCGGAAGGAAGCTCTTCGACAGGCGCAACCCGGACGGGCCGGACAATATGGAGAAATCAGGAAACCACGCGTTCCTGCAGCAGCGAGAACTGGTCCGTCACCTGCGCCTCATCCTGATCGGTGAGGGTGGTGGGGTAATCCCCGGTGAAACAGGCGTCGCAATATTGGGGACGGATGTCGGCGCGCTTCACTTCTCCAAGCGCCTTGTAAAGGCCGTCAATGGAAAGGAAGGCGAGGCTATCGGCATGGATGAAATCACGCATGCCATCGACATCCAGCTTGTGGGCCAGAAGCTTGGCGCGTTCGGGGGTGTCAACGCCATAGAAGCAGCTGTGCCTGGTCGGCGGACTGGCGATGCGCATATGGACCGCGCTCGCACCCGCTTCGCGCATCATCTGGACGATCTTCAGCGAGGTCGTACCGCGCACGATGGAGTCATCGATCAGCACGATGCGTTTGCCGTCGATCAGCGCGCGATTGGCGTTATGCTTCAGCTTGACGCCAAGATGCCTGACCTTGTCGCCGGGCTGAATGAAGGTGCGGCCGACATAGTGGGATCGGATAATGCCAAGCTCAAAGGGAATGCCCGATTGCTGGGCGTAGCCGATGGCGGCGGGAACGCCGCTGTCCGGTACAGGAATGACGAAATCCGCCTCGACCGGATTTTCGATGGCAAGCTGCGCGCCGATGGCCTTGCGCACCGAATAGACCGAGGAGCCATCCACGATCGAATCCGGCCGCGAGAAATAGACATGCTCGAAAATGCAGGGGCGGGCGTGATGGTCTCCGAAGGGACGGATGGAACGCGCATCTCCGTTGTTCGGCACGATCACCAGTTCGCCCGGTTCAATGCTGCGCACATGTTCCGCGCCAACCACATCGAAGGCAACCGTTTCCGATGCAAAAATCGTGGCATCGCCCAGCTTGCCCATGACGAGAGGACGGATGCCAAACGGATCGCGGCAGGCGATCATGCCTTCGGGCGTCATGACGATCAGGGAATAGGCGCCTTCGACCTGCTTCAGCGCGTCGATGAACTTGTCGAGAAGGGTACGGTAGGTGGACGTCGCGACCAGATGGATGATGACTTCGGTGTCGGAGGTCG
>DATEFI010000285.1:0-6124 GCA_035280705.1 Rhizorhapis sp.
CCGCTCACCGAATTTCCGCACCGCGCCCTTATGCGCGCCTACATTCTTCCGTCGGCGGAAGGGGCGCTTGGGCTGGCCTTCGCCTTCCGGGCGGGGACCTTCCTGGCGGTGGGCGCGGTCGGGGCGGCCGCGGCTTTCGGTGTGCGCGCGTGGACGATCGTCCCTTGCTCTCTGCCCCTCCGGCCGGCCGCCGGACTTGCGGGCGGGAGCCGGCTTGGGAAGATTGCGCACTGTTTCAGCAAAGTTCTCCGGCAGCGGCACGATCTCGCACCGCACGCGCGTTGTCCGCTCGATCTGCTTTAGATATTGCCGTTCGTCATCGGCGACAAAGCTGATCGCTATACCCTCCGCCCCGGCGCGCGCGGTGCGGCCGATGCGATGGACATATTGCTCCGGGACGTTGGGCAGCTCGAAATTGATGACATGGGAAACGCCGGAAACGTCGATCCCCCGCGCCGCGATGTCGGTAGCGACGAGCAGCCGCACCCGGCCTTGGCGGAAAGCCTGGAGCGCCGTTGTCCGCTGCCCCTGGCTCTTGTTGCCGTGAATGGCGACGGATTCGATCCCCGCACCTTCCAGGAAACGCACCACCCGGTCGGCTCCATGCTTGGTGCGAGTGAAGATCAGGGCCCGGTCAATGGGTTCGCTCTTGACGGTCAGCGTCAGCAGCGCCTGCTTTTCAGTCTGGCTTACATAGGTGGCGAACTGGCGCACCCGTTCTGCCGTGGTCGATTGAGGAGCGACGCTGACCTTCACCGGATCGGTGAGGAAGCGGTCCCCAAGCTCCGCGATCGCCTTGGGCATGGTGGCGGAAAAGAACAGGCTCTGCCGCTTGCGGGGCAACAGCTTGTCGATCCGCTGCAAGGGCTGGATGAAGCCGAGATCCATCATCTGGTCGGCCTCGTCGAGCACGAAAATCTCGACGTCGCGCAGATGGAATGCCTTCTGGTCGATGATGTCGAGCAGGCGGCCGGGCGTTGCGACCAGAATGTCCACGCCGGCCTGCAGCTTCTTGATCTGCCGCCCGATGGGTACGCCGCCGAACACTGTCTCGACCGACAGGTGCATGAAACGGGCATAGGTGCGGAAACTTTCCGCGATCTGCGCAGCCAGTTCGCGGGTCGGGGAGAGCACCAGCATGCGGCAGCTCGCAAGCGGCCTGGGCTTGGGATTTTCATGAAAATAGTGCAGCGACGGCAGCGCGAAGGCCGCCGTCTTGCCGGTGCCGGTCTGCGCGATGCCGCAAAGGTCCTTGCCCTCCAGAAGCGGCGGAATGGCCTGCTTCTGAATGGGGGTGGGATCATTGTAATTTTTGGCCGAAAGAGCCTTCAAAATGGGCTCGGCAAGGCCAAGATCCTTGAAATTGGTCAACTGTGTTTACTCTCAAACAGACGGGAGCCTGGCCACAGGCCCAGTCCAGGCGTGCGTCCAAGCTTCGCGGGTAACGAAACGACCCGCGTGAAAGGGAAGCCTCAAAGCAATGCGCCTAGTCATTGGCCGGTCCGCTTTGTCTCAAGCGGGCGATCACGCTGCCAATTGCTCCAGAGCGGTCCTCCGCTCTTTGCTGCGCGGCGCTGCATATGGCTGAGTCATGGCTGGATTGCAAGGCTGCAAGTCAAGGCTTTGGGGAGAAGTGCAAAATGGCTGGGACCGATATCTCCAATTCGGTCCCATTCCCGAAAATCCCGAGCCGGAAAAAAGCTATGCCAGCCACATGGCGAGCACCCGGCGCAAGCGAAGCCTGGCCAGCGGGCAAATGGTTCCCGCCACAGAGATCGTGCGGCATTTCTCGGTCTGGCAGGACCGGAGCAATGAACAGCCAGTAACCATCCTCCACCATGGGCGCCCCCGTTCCATATTATTGTCACTGGAACGCTATGGCGAATTGCTTGCGGCCCAAGGCAGCCAGGACGAACGGGAGGCAAGGCTGCGGGCGCAGCTCGACATCGTGCTCGCGACGATCCCCGGCCTCTTCATTCAGTTCGACCAGGATCAGAATGTCATACGGATCAATGGCGCGGCCGCGGCCTTCTTCCAGCGTAATCCTGCGGACATTGCGGGGCTGGCGCTCCATGAGCTTTTCCCTGGGGAAGCCGGTCGCCGCATCACCAGTTCCGCCAAGAAGATGCTCGGGAGCGGAATGGCCGGCAGCATGACCATTGCTTTGACAGCGGGCAGTCATCATCAGGCCGAAATTGTCCCCTTCCCAGGCGGCGGCGCCTTTTTCGCCACGAACATTACGTCAACAACGGAAACAGAAGAGCTGAATGCCCGGCGGCACGCCCAGGAACAATTATTATTGATGATGCGTGGCTGCGCAGTGGGTGAGATCGACATCGAGGGAAAGCTTGTCCAAATCCACTCCTCATTGACCCGATTGCTCCGCCTGCGCGCGGTGGATCTCGCCGGAGCGGCTTTTTGCGGCCTTTTCGACGAAAATTCGCGGCGGCGGTGCGAGTTGCATGTTTCGCATGTACTGGCAGGGAAAGGGCCGGTCTGCTGCCGCGCCGATATCGTCACCCGTGACCGGGGTGTGGTATCAATCCGCCTTTTCCTGGCGCCCAAGCTGATACACGGCAAGATCGACTCGATCCTCTTTTCGATGCTGGACGACTCCATGGGGGCGCTGCCCATGCGCTGAGCGAACCGCGGAAATCCCTACTTGATCCTTGTGCCTCACGGCCCCAAATAGCAGCCATGCTGATAGAAACCGAAGCCACGCCCAATCCAGCGACCCTGAAGTTCCTTCCTGGCCGCAAGGTCATGGACATGGGCACCCGCGATTTTGCAACGCCTGAAGAGGCCGAAGCCTCACCGCTTGCCGACGCGCTCTTCTCGCTCGGCGACGTGCAGGGCGTTTTCTTCGGCAGCGATTTCATATCTGTGACCGCAGCGCCCGGCGTCCCGTGGAGCGACTTGAAGGCCGATGTGCTCGGCATCTTGCTGGACCATTTTTCGGCGAACATGCCGCTGTTCAGGCCCGGCACGGCAGAGGGCATCGGCGTACCGGCCGACGATCAGGACTTTGAGGACGATCCCGCCGATGCAGAGATTGTAGAGCAGATCAAGGAACTGATCGAAACGCGCGTTCGCCCGGCCGTCGCCAATGACGGAGGCGACATCATCTATCGCGGCTTCGACAAAGGCAAAGTCTACCTCCGCATGCAGGGGGCCTGTTCAGGCTGCCCATCCTCCACCGCCACGCTCAAAAATGGCATCGAGCAGCTTCTGAAGCACTATGTGCCCGAAGTAACCGAAGTCCGGGCCGTGTGACGGCGCAAAGACGAATATAGAAAAAGGGGACGCAGATTGAACCAGCCGCTTTCCGACGAGGCACGCGCTCAACTCTTCACGCAAGCCCGGACCTTCAACGGCTATCTGGACAAGCCAGTCCCCACGGAAACGCTCCACGCCATTTGGGACCTGATGAAATGGGGTCCGACCTCTGCCAATCAGTTACCCGCCCGGCTTGTGTGGTGCGTCAGCAGCGCCGCCAAGGAAAAGCTCGCCGCCTGCGCCAGCGCCAATAATGCGCAGAAGATATTGAAGGCTCCGGTCAGCGTCATCATCGGAATGGACGAGAATTTCCACGAACATCTGCCTGAACTTTACCCGGCAGTCGACGCGAAAAGCTGGTTTGAGGGCAACGCGGAGTTGCGGCGGGAATCCGCTTTTCGCAACAGCACGCTCCAGGGCGCCTACTTCATTATGGCGGCGCGGACATTGGGGCTTGGCACTGGCCCCATGTCAGGCTTTGATAACGCAAAGGTCGATGCAGCCTTTTTCGCAGACCAGCCGAGCTACAAGTCGAACTTCATTTCCACGCTCGGCTATGGCGACCCTGGCTCCGTCCGCCCGCGGGGGCCGAGGCCGGAATTTGGAAAATTCAATCGCATCGATTAACTGGCTCGGGGATCGAGTCTGAGGATGGCGCTTGCGGACGTTGGTGATTGATACAGCGACTGAGGCTTGTTCGGTCGCGCTATTCGAGGGCGGTGCGCTTGTGGCGCAGGATCATGTGGTCGTTGGCCGTGGTCACGCCGAGCGTCTCTTGCCGATGGTCGCCGCCCTGCCGGATCAAGGGAAAGCCGAACGCATCGCCGTGGACGTGGGGCCGGGCAGCTTTACCGGCGTCCGCATCGGCATCGCGGCAGCGCGTGCACTGGCCTTCGCCTGGGGTAGCGAGCTGACAGGCTATAGCGCCCTTTCAATGATCGCAGCGGCCGTCCGGTCTGAGGGTCGCGACGAGGAGGATATTGCCGTCGCCATAACCGGCGGCCATGGTGAGCTTTTCTGGCAGATATTTGGGCGAAAACAGCTTCAGCCGCTAAATGAGCCGGCATCCACGCCCATTCTGGAACTGGCCCGCACCCTGAACGAACACCATGTCTTTGGCACCGGCGCTGCAGCATTGGTGGAGGCGCGCGGTGCTGGCGAGGCAGTTTCGTGCCATCCTGACGCCGCCAACTACCCTATCCTGCCCACAGCCCTGACCACTCTGCCGCCGCGCCCAATCTATGGCCGTGGGGCGGATGCCCGCCCGATGGCATGAGCGAAATCCCTCCCCCAATCCTTTGCAGGCCCGGCGTGCAAGCCGATCTGAGTGCCATCATGGGGGTCATGGAAAGGGCCTTCGATCCCATATACGGAGAGGCTTGGACGCGGTCCCAGGTTGAAAGCATGCTCGATATGCCGGGCAGCTGGCTGACCGTTGCCGCTGCAGGCGAACGGATCGTCGCCTTCAGCTTGATGCGCTCGATCCTGGATGAAGCCGAGTTGCTTCTGTTGGCCGTCGATCCTGCGTGGCAAGGAAAAAAGGTGGGCCGGACGCTGCTGCTGGACAATATTTCCGCGGCCAAGTTACGGAACATCGGCCATATACATTTAGAGGTGCGTGCGACAAACAAGGCGATTGATTTGTACCGCTCCGCAGGTTTCGTGCACAGCAATACTCGCCGGGCCTACTATCGGGGACGGGACGGCCAGCTCTTTGATGCTCATAGCTTTACGATGAACTTGGTGGACCAGAACAAAAAGGCTTGAAATTCCAAGCGTAAAAAGTTATTCGTGAAATTGCCTAAATATTTGCCGTGTAGAATCATGGCAGGGGTCGCCAAGAAATCATAAAGGAGCTTCAAGATGGAAGAACAGTCCGCTCAGGGCGAAATGCTGATCACCCTAACTTCGGATATCGTTGCAGCCCATGTATCGAATAACAGCGTGGCGGTCTCGGATCTGCCGCTGCTCATTCAGAATGTATATGGAGCCTTGTCGCAACTGTCCGGCACCCCGGCCGCCCCGGAAGTGAAGCAGGAGCCGGCCGTTTCCGTTCGTGCGTCAGTGAAGCCCGACTATATTGTCTGCCTGGAAGACGGCAAGAAGTTGAAGATGCTCAAGCGTCACCTGATGACCCACTATCAGATGACACCTGAAGATTACCGCCTGAAATGGAATCTTCCGGCCGATTATCCGATGGTCGCACCCAACTATGCCGAACAGCGCCGTAGTCTGGCGAAGAAGATCGGGCTCGGCACCAAGCGCCGCCGCAGGACGAAGTAATCTTTCGCACAGGAATATTCTCGGGAGGCGGGACGTTACATGTTCGTCCCGCCCTTGCCCATTTGCCGCCCCTTTCCGGCGGAAGCAAAAAGGACTAGTCCTGACCAGGTTCAGGAATCGGACTGTGAGTTGCAATGAATCGGAAAATTGACGTTGAAGCGCTCTGTGCGGAAAAGGGTCTGCGGATTACCGAGCAACGCCGGGTGATCGCGCGCGTCCTGTCGGAGGCGGAGGATCATCCCGACGTCGAAAAACTTCACGAACGTGCCAATGCGATCGATCCCGGCATTTCGATCGCGACCGTTTATCGCACGGTCCGCCTATTCGAAGAGGCGGGCATTCTGGAACGGCACGACTTTGGCGACGGCCGGGCGCGCTATGAAGCCGCGCCTGAATCTCATCACGATCATCTGATCGACGTCGAAACCGGCAATGTCATAGAGTTTGTCGATCCGGAGCTGGAGCAACTCCAGCGGCGGATAGCGGAGAAGCTGGGCTTCCGCCTGGTCGACCACCGGATGGAACTATATGGCGTGTCGATCGACCGCAAGAGTTGAGCAGAGTT
>DATEFI010000286.1:0-2837 GCA_035280705.1 Rhizorhapis sp.
ATCGGGAGAATTGCGCCGCCATGGCCCGGCCGCCATCTTGCCCTCTGGCGCCGGAACTTCGCGGCAATGGCGATCCAAACTGTGCCATGCCGTAACTCACTTATGCTTTCCGGAACGGGCAATCCCGCCGGTACTTGGGCATAGGTTAAGCGCAAGCGCAACAGACTGCAAGGGAGGGAGAATTTTACCGGATCGGGAGGAACCGAACCCGGATCATGCCTGAAGTGCGCGGAAGACCGCCCGGAGGGAATCGGGCGCAGAGGTAAAGCCCAGATGCCCGCACTGCACTTCGATCGCCTCATCGCTTTCATCGGGAAGGCCCCGGGCGCAATGATCGGCCACGACGCCGTCCATCCGGGACCAGATGGCGAAGGTCGGAACCGGCGGTTTCTGGTTCAGTTCGACCCGGATCGGCGGACAGTCGATCCGGTGCCGGGCGATGATCTCATACAGGCGCCAGGCGTGATTGGCCCTGAGGTCGCCGGAAAAGGGACTGCCGAGCGTAATCACCTTGGCCACACGGCCCGGTGCATATTTGGCATATTCCCGCGCAATGAGCCCGCCAAGGCTCCAGCCGATGATCGTGACGGGCTCGCCGCGATGCGACTGGATATGGTCCATGCGCCGGTCGAGCCGCTCGAAGGTGTCGGCCCGGACACCCAGATTCCGTCCCATGCCCCAGCCATAGCTGCTATAATTGGCCGCCTTCAATGTCCGGCGAAGCGTCGCCGTCGCCTGGTCCGAAGCAAGGAAGCCAGGCACAACCAGCACCGGATGGCTCCGGCCATTATGCGAGGTTTGGAAGGTATGCCCGGCATGTCCTGCCCGCCTTACCCTCGTCAGCGAGCGCACCTCCTGCAGCAGCAGCGCGAATGGCGGCGCAGCTACGGCTCCATGCGTCGGCTTTTGACTGAAGGACAATGACAAGGGCACGATTTATCCATGACAACTTTGTTACAATTACATTTTTATTACAGGAATTGTTCCGTGCTGTCTTTAAGGAAATCGCCGAATGGCTGAGGAAAATCGCTGGATGGCTTCGGGTGCGTTTCTGTTCGTCCCGAGCACGATCGAGCGACGACGGAAACGAGGCACGACTCAGCCGCGGTCCACAGCGTCGTGCCATTAATCTGAACGAACCCCGTTTGGGCTGAGCCTGTCGAAGCCCGGTTCTTTTCTTCGGAAGAAGAAATGCCCCCTTCGGCAAGCTCAGGGCGAACGGTGTCGCAGATTTAAGGCTCGCCGCTGTAACCGGCGCCTAACGCGCCTTGCGAAACAGTTTCCGGTCTTCGGGTCCAAATCCCTTGGACCAGATCATCCAGCAATAGGCGCCAAGGATCAGGGGCACGCCCAATGTCAGCTCCGCCCATTCGGGGATCTGGGTCACAACCACGCCTGCGGCCGTTGCCAGCGCCGCCGCCCAAACCAGCGCCCAACGCCAGGCATTGACGGGGGCTCCAAGAAGGCGTGACAGGAAACGCGCCTTCACAAATGCCGCAAGGCCAAGCGCGACGCAAAGCGCCAGCGCCGGTCCGGCAGCCACATAAAGCTCCGGCCATCCCAGCTTCCGGAACCCCAGAATGAAGACGAAGCTCAGCCCCGCCTGCACCGCGATCATGGCCAGCGAGATCATGAGGTTGCGGTGGCGTGCAATATAGACAAGCACCGATTCACTCACCACCGCAGTGGCCGCCACCACCTCTGCCGCAAGCAGGAAGGCGAGCGCGCCAGTGCCACCCACGAAATTGGGGCCCACCAGTCCCATGACCGCTTCGCCCGGAATACCGAGGGCAAGCGCAATGCCCATCTGCGCAGCGATGATCCAGAAGCCGACCTGGCTCACCTGCCGGGCGATGGCGGCATAATTTTTCTCTGCAAGGTTCCGGGTAATGACGGGTCCCAGGATTGGATCGAAGCTGGTCTTCAGCTTTTGCGGCAGCGAGGCGACCTGCTGCGCAACATAATAGATCCCGACGATATAGGGCGTCGCGAACAGACCGAGAATAGCCAGATCCAGCCGCCGGGAGCCCCATTCCACTGCGTCGGCGGCGGCCAGGGGCATGTTCTGCCGCGCCAGCCGCCACAGCCGCATGGGTTCGGGCCGCCAGCCCTTCGGCAGCCCATAGCTCCGTATCAGCGGAATGAGCGAGGCGACCAGCGCCGCCAGCATCGAAAGCACATAGGAAAGAATGAGACCGTCGCGCAGCGAGTAGAAGGAAAAGGCGAAGGCCCCGATGCTGATCGTCCATGGCTCGATGATCGAGCGCGCCCGCACCGTCGCTGCAATGTCGTAGCGATAGGCGCAGGCGGTAAGGGCGATATCCGACCCCGCAATCGCCAGAATGATGAGGGGCAGAAGCTGGTCCAGGTCATTGACGCTGCTGTTGGGGAACAGCGCCTGCGGAAAGACTGACAGGGTCGCGGCCGCAATGATGGACGCAATGGCGCTGACCAGCATCGCGTCATAGACGACATGACTATGGTCCCTGTCGGTGCGGGCAAGCTCGCCGGCCAGGCCGCGCTTCAAGCCCAGCGTCGCGATCTGGGCCGCAAACTCCACCACCAATATCGCGTAGGCGAAGCGGCCAAGCGTCCCCGCCCCATATATCCGCCCCGCAATGAACAGGAATGGCAGGCGCGCGGCCAGGCGCAGCAGGAAACCGATGAAATTGATGCGCCCCCCCTTGGCAAGCGCGGCAATATCCTCCTTCTCGGGAGATGCCGCACCGGCCGGGCTGTCGGGAGAAGTTGCACCCGTCAAAAAGCCTGCCCCTATTCTCTAAAGCGGATGCTTATCGCGAAGTACGCGCTGCATGTAAATTGCCATTAATGCTGTA
>DATEFI010000287.1:0-2172 GCA_035280705.1 Rhizorhapis sp.
CCAGATGCCGATCCGCCCTTCGGCCCGCCGCCCTGTGACACCGAACTCCGCCAGCGCCGCAATGACCCAGCCTTCGAGATTATGGACGAAGTTGCGGACATCCTTGCCGCGCCTTCCTAGGTCGATCTGCACATAGCCAACGCGCTGGCCGGGGCCATGATAGGTGTAGCGGCCGCCCCGGCCCGCATCATAGACGGGGAAGCGTTTTTCCAGCAATTCTGCAGGATGGGCGCTGGTTCCGGCGGTGTAGAGCGGCGGATGCTGCAGCAGCCACACCCGCTCCCGCCCGGTACCCTGATGAATGGCGGCCGCGCGCTCCTCCATGTCGGCCAACGCGTCGGGATAGGGCACCAGCCCGTCCTCCGCCCGCCATTCGATATCCTCGCTGATCGTCATGCCCTTTCCTTGACTTGGGAGGAGCGACATATCAAGGTCCATCGCCATTCGCCCCCCTCTCTGCCGGGGCAAACAGGGAATGGGATGGCACAACTTTCAATTGGCGCGGCTTGGGAAGAAACACTGGCCTTTGTGAAACGCGAGGGCACTTTGCTGTTCCCCGTGGCCCTTGTCTTTCTGGCCTTGCCCGCCGTTGTGCTGCAATTGCTGGCGCCCAAGGAACTTCGCACCGCCGGAATGGTGGAGGAAGCCAGCAACGCCCCACAACTGCCGCCGGGATTTCTGCTTGCGATGCTGGTCGTTCTGCTGGTCAGCATGCTGGGCATATTGGCGATCAACGCGCTTGCCCTGCGTCCCGGGATCAGCGTTGCCGAAGCGCTCCAACTGGCGATCCGGCGGATGCCGGTGCTGATTGGCGCTGCGTTCCTGCTGATCCTGGGCTTTATGGGCGTGCTGCTGGTGCTGTCGCTGATTGGCGGAGGGCTGGCCGCAGCCATGGGGATGGGGCCTGCCATGTCGATGGTCGTGCTGCTGGCGACGCCCGTACTGTTGTTCGTCACTGTGCGGCTCATCCTGCTGAATGCCGTCATCGTCGAGCAGCCCGTAGGCGCGGCGGAGGCGATCCGGCAGGGCTGGCGCCTGACGATCGGGCAATTCTGGCGGCTGCTCGGCTTCATCATCGTGCTCATCATGCTGATGATCGTGGTGCAGCTTGTCTCCCGCTCCGTCTTCGGCATAGCCGGCAGCCTGATCGGAGGGTCGGCGCTGGCTGTGCTGCTCGCGGGGTTGGCGGTCGCCATCGTCAATGCCGTGATCCAGGTCTATTATCTGGTGATGACCTGCCGCATTTACCGCCAACTGGCGGAGTAGAGTTCGTTTGCCTTGAGCCTGTTTTTGCCAAGGGCGGTTGCGGGGTCGAGATTGCGTTGAAAAAACGCCTGCGCAGGGACGGCGGATATAAGGTCAGACAGAACGTCTCACTCTCACCAACAACAGCTTCAACCACCCAACAAGGGAATGTGCGGCGCCGCATCCCTGGGCAGCAGGCCAATAAGTCGCGGATCGTCGAATATCTCCACATGCCTACGGTAAGGCACAAAGCCCGATTTGCGGTAAAAGCCCAGGGCGGACGGGTGATCCAGCGTGCAGGTGTGCACCCAGAAACGATGCACTCCCTTGCGCCAGGCGAGCATGTTCGTCTGCGCCATCATCCACCGTCCATGCTTTTGTCCGGCAAGCTCCGGCACCAGCCCGAAATAGGAAAGCTCGCAATGACCGGCATTGCGGAAGTCAAGCTCGATCATCCCCACCTCAATGCCCTTGGGATCGGTCACGGCGTAAATTTCCACGGCTTCATCATGAATGATGGCGAGCAGGTCGTCCTCCGCCATCACCAGGCGCGAGAACCATAGCCAGGGTTCGCCGATACGGCGGAACAGTGCCCGGTATTTGTCCGCGGACGGCCTTTGCCAACGCACCAGCCGCAAGGGCGATGGGGGCAGGGGAGCAGGCTTGGGCCGCTCCGGCATTTCCAGCGAGGTCACGACCGTGGCGATCTGGTGCGGCGGGACCTCCTGGAGCGACATGCCTCAACTCCAGGCGGCGAGCGGCGGCAGGCTCATCAGAATCGCGTCGACATTGCCGCCGGTCTTGAGGCCGAACAGCGTGCCGCGGTCATGGACCAGATTGAACTCGGCATAACGTCCGCGCCACTCAAGCTGCTTTTGCCGCTCCTCCCCGGTCCAGCTCATGTGCATGCGCCGCCGCACGATCGCC
>DATEFI010000288.1:0-2812 GCA_035280705.1 Rhizorhapis sp.
GAAAGCTGAAACGTCCGTGAAAACCTTCAAAAACCTGACCTTGCTCATCGCCGTGGCCTTCTCCCTGTATGGAACGGCCCATGCTGCCCCGGCTGACCGGGCGACGGCGATCATGAAGAGGATAGACAATCCCCAGGGCGGCCTGATCGTCATTGCGCATCGCGGGTGCCACAATCCCGCGCCTCATCACGCGCTGCCTGCCGCGCCGGAAAATTCCCTGCTTGGCTTGCAGCATTGCCTGGCCATGGGCGCGCACGTGATGGAAACCGACGTGCGCCGCACAGCGGATGGCCATCTGGTGATGATTCACGACGACAGTGTCGATCGTACCACGGACGGCATGGGACCGGTCGATGACCTCACTCTTGCCCAGATACAGGCCCTGCATTTGCGCGACAACGAAGGCGGCAAGACCGCCATGCTGACCGATCAGAAAGTCCCGACGCTCCATGAAATGCTGGCGGCCGCCAAGGGGCGGATCGTGCTCAATCTCGACGTGAAAGCTTCGATTTATGCCGAGGTCGTGGCCGCTGTGGAACGGGCGGGAATGACAGGGCAGGTGCTGATCAAGAGCTATGCCGGGCCGGGCAGCCCGCCGCTCGCCGAAATTGCGCCCTTCGATCGGGTCCCTTTCCTGCCGATGATCACCCAGGGCGAAAATCGAGCAATCGAGGCGGCCATCAACACGCAAGTCTCAGGCCGGGTGAAACCTGTCGGAATCGAACTCCCCAAGACAAAGCGCGCGGATATCGGGGCGCTGACGAAAGCAGCCCACACCGCCGGGGTGAGGCTCTGGGCGAACAGCCTGAACGATGGGAATGTCCCGGACGCAGGCGGCGACATCGACGCCCTGCGCGATCCCGAAGCGGTCTGGGGTGAATATTACCGTCTGGGGATCACGATGATCCAAACCGACGAACCGGAGGCGCTCCTCCGATTCGCCGATACCGGCAGATGACGGCCCGGAAAGCCTGCCGGAAAGCCTGATAGCTTGGCCCCGAAAGCGCTTCTATCGCCTGGGACGTTCGATATCCGCAAAGGTTCGGAGCCGTTGTCCGCCGGCTGCGCCCTGGTGCATATCGGCCCGCCGCACATTGTCCGGAAAGGACAGGCCCTTTTCCGCCTCGATCCGAACGATACCGGAGGAAAGCACGGCGGCAACATTCGCCAGGGCAAGCCGCCACGCAACAGATAAAAGATGGCTTCGACGATCCCGGCGCATCTTCCACTTGCGTGGCCGCCCGGTCGGCACAGGCGGAGGCAGAAGAGGGGTTGAATGGCTTATAAGGGGTCGAAATCCCTCGGACTTGGTCGTCATCGCTCCGGCTTTTGAGCATTCCAATGTTCAAAATGCGGCTTCAACACGTCAGGTAGCTCATCATAAAAGGCGGCATTTAACGCATAATGGGGCATGGTTTGCCAAACGGCATTGAGCAGCGCGATGCCCTGTTTGCGGTCCTTGGGTGTTTTCTGGGGGTTGCGCCCTGGTTTCTCTGCCATCCAGAGTTTCTGAAGAGCAAACCATCGCGGATCCGGAACCACCAGCCGTGCCGCTTCGCCATCGCGTACGCCGACCACTCGATCAATTGGGCGGCCATTGAGGAGCCATTCTTGCTCGGGTAGGGGAACGGGGCGAGGTTTGTCTCGCGCACTCTGCCCGCCGATCCGGCTTGGAGCTGCCAGGATTTCGATCTCATAGGCCTTGGCATTACGTGCTTGGAACGGGCGTTCGGCATTGACCGAGTAGGTCATATCGACTTCCTTGAGAATTTTCCACAATGTCGGACGATCTTCATCAGCGTCGACCGCGGTCAAGGCCATGTCGAAGTCGATCGTCGCGTCCGGGGCGTCGCGTATGAAACCATTAGCCTCCAGCGCATAGGCGATCAGGGCGTTTGTGCCCACTACCATCGCCTGTTCGCCAAGAAAGCACATGCGATCAGCCTCACGCAAAATCTTGCCTGCTTCCGTCGGCAACATAGGAAGGCGCAACGCGCGGTAGAGGCTTCCTTGTTCCTTGAGGGTTACCTTGCTCTGCGTAAGACGGTCTTTCAGTTCAGCCTTCTCAGCCTTGTACTGGTCAAACTCTGCCTGTTTGTCGGGATCGAGCGCCCCCTTACTCTTCATATTTCCAAGGCGATCCGTCACTTCATAGAGATATTCCCTCCCGGCCACCTCTTTGATCCGCATATTATAGGGCATGTCATTGAGCATGCGCAGCGTGCTTATCCAGGCCTGATAAGCCTGCTCAAGATTTATAATCACCCTTGCTTGTTCGTCAGAGAAAGATTGGACGGCCATATTACCCTTCAAATTCGTGATTGTGCACATATGCTGGGTAAAAGACGGAAATACAAGATTTACCCTGCAATTATAAATTTCTCTTCAACGCAGGGTAAATAGCTGCGGACCCGTCCACGATTGAGCGCCCCCCCAACTCTGGCAAAGGACATGTCGCTACAGATGAACGCGGTCGCTACAGAGAAGCGAATTGGTCAGCCAGCGACCGAAAAGGTCGACGGCCGACATAGGGTATCGGCCTGTCGTCATAATAGCGCGGCCGCATTATACCCCCCCCTCAAGCCTTAGGCTTACATGGTTGATGATTAAATCGTTCGTTTATCGTGATTTTTATCGGGATTTTCTGTGGACGGTTTTGCCGCTAGCGCGCAAGCTGATGAAAGCTGCGGAAATCCGCGGTTTTCGGCTGACCGGGATGGCTTGGAATTCGAGTTATCGTGGTTTTTGGTACCGCCATGCGCAGGTTCGAATCCTGCCGCCCCAGCCAGTCGAATCCTCTAGTTTCGGCCTG
>DATEFI010000289.1:0-2761 GCA_035280705.1 Rhizorhapis sp.
CGACGGGCGAGGCACTGGCCTTCGGCAGCCTGCTTTTCGAGGGCTATAATGTGCGCCTGTCGGGTCAGGATTCCGGCCGCGGCACTTTCAGCCAACGGCATAGCGTCTGGGTCGATCAGGACACCGAGGCCAAATATATTCCGCTCACGACCGTGCCGCACGGCAAGTTCGAGGTGCTGGACAGCCCGCTCTCCGAATATGGCGTGCTTGGCTTTGAATATGGCTATGCCATGGCGGACCCCAAGACCCTGGTTCTCTGGGAAGCGCAGTTCGGCGACTTCGCCAACGGCGCGCAGATCATGATCGACCAGTATATCGCTGCGTCGGAGGCGAAGTGGCTGCGCGCCAACGGGCTCGTCATGCTGCTGCCCCATGGTTATGAGGGACAGGGCCCCGAGCACAGTTCCGCGCGCCTGGAACGCTATCTGCAGCTTTGCGCCGAGGGCAATATCCAGGTTGCGAACTGCACCACGCCTGCCAATTATTTCCATATCCTGCGGCGGCAAATGCTCCGTTCCTTCCGCAAGCCGCTCATCATCATGACCCCCAAGTCGCTGCTGCGCCACAAGATGGCGGTGAGCAAGGCGGAGGACTTCATGGGCGACAATCATTTCCGGCGGATAATGTCGGATCCCAATCCGTCCAGGGACGAAGATACAAGGAAGCTGGTGCTCTGCACCGGCAAGGTCGCCTATGACCTTATCGAAGCGCGCGACGCCGCGGGCGACAAGAATACTCAGATCGTCCGCATCGAGCAGCTCTATCCCTTCCCCGCCGAACCTCTGGTGGTGCGTCTGAAACGCATGACCAATCTGGAAGAGGTGGTCTGGGCACAGGAGGAGCCGAAGAACAACGGCGCCTGGTTCTTTGTCGAACCCTATATCGAATGGTGCCTGAAGGAAGCCGGATTTGGGGGTATGCGGGCCCGTTATGCTGGCCGGAAGGCCGCCGCATCGCCCGCCACCGGCCTTGCCAAGCGCCACGTCGCAGAACAGGGCGCGCTCGTCGCCGACGCGCTGGGCCATAGCGTCCGCCAAGAAATCAAACGCCAGCAGAAGGGTTGATCAAGACCATGGCAATCGAAGTCAAAGTACCGGTATTGGGCGAATCCATCACCGAAGCAACGGTTGGCCAATGGCTGAAAAAGCCCGGCGACAGCGTGGCAGCCGACGAGCCGGTCGCCAGCCTTGAAACGGACAAGGTGGCGATCGATGTACCCGCGCCTGTAGCAGGCGTGATGGGTGATCTGATCGTCGCCGAGGGTGACACGGTCGAGGTCGGCGCGATCATCGCCTATATTCAGGACGGTGTTGGTGCGCCTGCGAAAAGCGCAACGCCCGCGCCCGCCCCGGCAGCGGCACCTGCTGTTGCGGCCCCCAAGGCTGCGGAACCGGCGCAGGAAGAGGGTGGCTCGGCTGCCTTGACCCTGTCGCCTGCGGTTCGCCGGCTGGTGCTGGAACATGGCGTTGATCCCACGAGCATCCGGGGCACCGGCAAGGACGGGCGGCTTACCAAGGATGACATCATGCTGGCGGTGAAGACCGGCAGCGCCCCTGCGGCCGAAGCCCCGGCGCAAGCGCCCGCCCCTGCCCTTGAAGCAGCTGGCCGGAAGGAAGAGCGGGTGCGCATGACGCGCCTGCGCCAGACGATCGCCAAGCGCCTGAAGAGTGCGCAGGAAAATGCAGCGCTGCTCACCACCTTCAACGATGTCGACATGACCGCCGTCATGGAGGCCCGGAACAAGTATAAGGACCTTTTCGAGAAGAAGCATGGCGTCCGCCTCGGCTTCATGGGCTTCTTTGTGAAGGCCGCCTGCATGGCATTGAAGGATGTGCCGGCAGTCAACGCCTTCATCGACGGTGATGACATCGTCTATCATGATTATGCCGATATCTCGGTCGCGGTCAGCGCCCCAAATGGCCTTGTCGTCCCGGTCATCCGCGACGCCCAGGACATGAGCGTGGCTGATGTCGAACGGACGATCGGCGATTTCGGCAAGCGCGCCAAGGAAGGCGCGCTCACCATGGATGAGATGAAGGGCGGAACCTTCACCATCTCCAATGGCGGTGTTTTCGGTTCGCTCATGTCCACGCCGAGCATCAATCCGCCGCAGAGCGCCGTGCTCGGCCTTCATCGCATCGAGGAACGTCCCGTGGTCCGCAATGGCCAGGTCGTGGTCCGGCCGATGATGTATCTCGCGCTTTCCTACGATCACCGCATCATTGACGGACGCGAAGCAGTCACGTTCCTCGTTGCGGTCAAGAATGCGATCGAGGATCCGACACGGTTGCTGATCGACCTTTGATTCAAGCTCCTGCGAAGACAGGAGCCCGGGTGAAGGGCAGCACGAAAGCATTGCTTTCGCAGAGGCACATTTGAAGAGGTAAAAGATGGCAGAGTTCGACTATGACGTCCTGGTAATCGGCGCGGGCCCCGGTGGCTATGTCGCGGCCATCCGTGCAGCGCAGCTCGGCCTGAAGACCGCCTGCGCAGAGGGGCGGGAGACCCTCGGCGGCACTTGCCTCAATGTCGGCTGCATCCCGTCAAAGGCGCTGCTCCATGCCTCTGAGCTTTTCGAGGAGGCGGCGTCCGGCGCACTGGAGAAGTTCGGCGTCAAAATCAGCGGCGCGAAAATCGACGTGGCTCAGATGCACGCCGAAAAATCCAAGGCCGTGGGTGAACTCACCGGCGGCATCGAATATCTCTTCAAGAAGAACAAGGTCGATTGGCTGAAGGGCTATGCCGCGTTCAAGAACGCGAA
>DATEFI010000290.1:0-3984 GCA_035280705.1 Rhizorhapis sp.
CAGCATCATCGACCAGAACATCAGGCTGATGACGCCCAATATATGCTCCGGATCGAGCGTCAGCTTATGGTGCCCGGCAAAGGTTTCGCGGAAGGCATAGAGCGGGCTGGTGCCGATGTCGCCGAAGACGATGCCGATGGCGCCAACGGCAAGCTTCAGCAGCGCCTGATCCCCATGGCCATGATGGAGGGGCGCCGCCGGGGCAGAATCGTCCATCTGCGCAGCCGCTGTTCCAGGAGTAGAGGCATCTGCCATTTTACAAGGATTCCAGCGTCATAATCGCTCTATCGCGCCCCCGCACGCCCCATCTCAAAGGGGCCTTACCGGCAATGACCGCGCGCCCTAGCATGGCTGGTGGTGCGGTGCAACAAGTGGTCGAAGGGCATCATTGTTCCGCACCGGGCGTCTCATTTCCGGACGTGGGCTCCAGCGGCGCACCGCCGTTCATGGCGCGCTCCAATATGCCAAGATTGGTTTCAACGTCGCCCCGCCATTCCGCATCGGCCGGAGCCCGGGCCAACAGATCGCGCCAGATCTTGTCCGCCTGCTGCGGCTGACCGGATTGAGCCAGGGCCAGGCCATAGAAATAGGCGGGTGCGGGCATTTCAGGAGCGAGCTTGATCGCTTTGCGGAAAGCGAATTCGGCGGCCGGAGACAGGATCCCATTTCCATGCACCATCAGCGCATTGCCAAGGCCCAGCCACAAATTGGCGTCCTGGGGATATTGCTTCAGCCCGACACGCAGGACATTTGCGGCTTCCTCATGCTTTCCCCGGCGGTTGAAGGCGTCGGAGAGGACCAGCCACTGCCCGGCCTCACTGAATCGCTCGCCCATTTCCTTGCGGAGCTTTGCCGCATCTTCGTCAAAGGCATTATCCTCGCCAGCCGCGCGAACAGGAGAGCCGGCCAGGGATGGATTCCCCTGCCAGGCATAGCCTGCAAGTCCGATCAGCAGAGCGGCCGCGATGAGTTCGAAGCTCGACCGCTCCGTCCTGCCGAAGCGGACGATGGCGGCCCCTGCCAGTATGGCGAGCGCGATGGCCATGATCCAACCGTTCATGACGGGGTGTTCCTTCGCTTGTGCCGCTTCAAACGCCCGCGCAATAACCATAGCCCGACCGCAAGCAGCAACACCGGCGCCGCCCATAATGGCCAGGTCAGCGGCTCGACGGGCGGTGCATAAGTCACCCAGGCGCCATAGCGCTCCACCAGCCATTTACGGATATGCTCGGGCTTCTCCCCGGCAAGGATACGCTGCCGGATTTGCGACCGCATGTCGCCCGCCATGCTGGCATTGCTATCGGCAATGGACTGGCTCTGGCAAACCAGGCAACGGATGGTTTCCATCAAGGACTTCGCCTGCGCCTCCAGCTTTGGGTCATCAAGCTGACGGTCCGCATAAGGTGCGGGCGGGACTGCGGTTTGGGCCTCGACTGGCACCTGAAGGCTGAAAAGGACTAAAACGGCCAGTAAAGCCGTCGCCCCTGCGAAGGCAGGGGCCCAGCTTCTCTTCAAAACTGCTGCGAGGAAAAAGCCGGGTCCTTGCCTGGGCAAGCACGATGGAAATTTGTTCATCACCGCGCCTCCCGCAGCCTTTCCAGCAGCATCGGCACATCCTCTTTCCGGATCTCGCCAATATGCTGATAAGCGATCAGGCCCTTGCCATCGATCACGAAGGTTTCCGGCACTCCAGAAGAGCCCAGCGCAATCTGTACGCTGCTGTCCACATCGGAACCGATCCGCGCATAGGGATTGCCCCAGCGGCCAAGGAAGCGCGTCAGATCCTCCCTGCTGTCGCGAATTGCCACGCCCTCGATCTGGACCCCTGCATTCTTGAGCGCGGCCAGTTGCGGCGCTTCGGCGGCGCAGGGGACGCACCAGCTAGCGAATATGTTGAGCAAGCGCGGCTCGCCCCGCCTGAAATCGGCCGTGGACAATCCCGGCCGCTCAGGCACGCCTGCCGGAAGCACGAAGTTCGGAAGCGGCTTGCCGATCATCCGTGACTCGATCGTGCGGTCGGCAGGCTTGATGATTCCTGTCGCAAATATCGCGAAAAACACGCCAAACAGCGCCAGCGGCACCCATAGCAGCCAGCGGCTCATGCGTAGGCCCTCCGAATCGCCGCCGTCCAGGACCGCCGCACCCGCCCGACCAGCGCCAGAGCCCCGCCCAACGCTATCATGATGCCGCCCGCCCAGATGAGAGTCACAAAGGGCTTCCACCAGATCCGCAATTGCCAGCGCTCATCATTCACCTGCTCGCCCAGTACGACATAAAGCTGCCCATCCCAGCGCGTGAGCAGCGCCGCTTCTGTCGTAGGCGTGGGGGGCGAAGGGAAGAAACGCGCCTGCGGACGCATTTCCACTGGCTCAGAACCGCCACGGCTCGCGTGCATCACGCCTTCAAGCGCCGTCCAATTGGGCCCTGCGAGGGGAGAGATGCTGTCAAACGTTACGGTCCAGCCCGCAATCTCAACCTTGTCGCCGGGCCGGGCGGCAATCAGCCTTTCCTTGTTGAAGGCGCTTTCCGAAGCCATGCCCGCCAGGCTGACCGCAACGCCGAGATGCGCAATCACCATGCCCCAGGTAAAAAGCGGGGTCCGGCGAAGATTACGCTTCCAAAGCGGGGCAAGGCTCGCCACGCCTACCCCGAAGGCCAGCGTCAGACCGAGCAGCGGCAACACTCCAATCCGTCCGGCAGCAAAGGCGAGCAACGCGGCGAGCGCAATGATTGTGACGACCGCCGGGATCAAAAGCCGTTTGCCCACCACCGGCGCCCGGTCCTTCTGCCAGCGCGTTACTGGCCCGGCCGCCATGATCACCACCAGCAACAGCGCCAGCGGTCCCGCCGCGCTATTGAAATAGGGCGGCCCGACCGACAGTTTCTCGCCCGTCACGGCCTCGACACCAAGGGGGTAAAGCGTGCCCACCAGCACTATCCCCAGGATCGCCGACAGCAGCAGGTTGTTGACGACCAGCGTGCCCTCCCGGCTGACCGCTTCGAACTGCTTGCCCTCACGCACAGTGCCGACCCGCAGGGCGAACAGCGCAAGCGCACCCCCGATATAAAGCGTCAGCAGCGCCAGGATGAAGCTGCCGCGCTCCGGGTCCACGGCGAAAGCATGAACACTGGTCAAAATCCCTGAGCGGACCAGGAAGGTCCCCACCATCGACATGGAGAAGGCCACCACTGCCAGCATGATCGTCCAGGCGCGAAGCCCGTCGCGGGTTGCGAGCACCGTCACGCTGTGGAGCAGCGCCGTCGCCGCGAGCCACGGCATCAGCGATGCGTTCTCCACCGGGTCCCAGAACCACCAGCCGCCCCAGCCCAGTTCATAATAGGCCCAATAGCTTCCCGCTGTGATGCCCAGCGTCAGGAATATCCAGGATGCAAGCACCCATGGCCGCATCGCCCTTGCGAAGGCCGCATCCACATTGCGGGTCAGGAGGGCGCCGACGGCGAAGGAAAAGGCGACCGACAGGCCGACATAGCCGAAATAAAGCGTGGGCGGATGGAAGGCCAGCCCCGGATCCTGCAGCAGCGGATTGAGCCCCTGCCCGTCCTGCGCGGGCGGACTCAAACGCTCGAACGGATTGGAGGAGAACAGCAGAAAGGCATAGAAGCCAAGGCTGATCACCGCCTGAGCGCCCAGCGTCGCCATATGCGTGTCGCGCCGCAGGCTCCGCTCGAACAGCGCCACCGCCCCTCCGGCAAGCCCCATGACCGTCACCCAGAGCAACATGGAGCCTTCGTGGTTCCCCCAGGTTCCCGCGACCTTGTAGAGCATGGGCTTCAGCGAATGGCTGTTCATCGCGACCAGCTTCACCGACATGTCGGACCGAACGAACAGCCAGATCAGCAGCACAAAGGCGAGCGCGCAGAGCAGCCCCTGCACCACCGCCACCGGCCGCACGGCGGTCAGCAACTCTTGCTTCGCGCCCTTGACGCCGGCCCATACCAGGCCGAACTGCAACGCCGCGAGCG
>DATEFI010000291.1:0-3301 GCA_035280705.1 Rhizorhapis sp.
TCCTGCGCAGGCAGGGGCCCCGCTTCCTTTTGCTCCGCCGAAGAAAAAGCGGGGCCGCTGCCTGCGCAGGAACGACGGGGAGGAAAGGCACAGCAACAGCCCGGATAGCCGGGCCGGTACGAAATTCATCACATCGTCCAGCCTTGCCGCTGCCCAGCCGAAATGGCGGTAGCGTTCATCCTTGTGGCCGATGAGGCTGTCGGCGGTGCTGACAGCCTTGAAGACAAAGAGACCGGGAAGGTCCGCGACCAGGAACCAGAAGGCAGGCGTGACGATACCGTCGCCAAAGCTCTCGGCGAGGCTTTCCGTGGCTGCGGCGGCGATGGCGCTTTCATCGAGCGGGGCGGTGTCGCGTCCAACGATCTTCGATAGGGCAGTGCGGGCCTCCCCGATATTTCCGGCAAGCAAAGGCTTAGAGACCGCGCGCACATGGTCGTGAAGGCTTTTCTGGGCGATCCCGGTTGTCGCGACAAGGATGAGCAGGAGGACGCCTGGCCAGCCCGTGAGGAGATGGTCGAGCAGCAGGCCAAAAAACGTGGCTGCGAGGACGAGGATTGCGATGGTGGCAACGCCCGCGAGGCGGTTTTTCGCTTCCTCCCTCGTCATTCCCGCGAAGGCGGGAATCCATCTGCTTTCCCGTTTCGATTGTGGCGTGTCAGAGGAGGAGTGTTGCCCATTCCACCGCCGCTCCAGCGCGCTGATCAGCGTTCCGGCCCAGACGACAGGATGCGGCAGGCGCCGGTGTAATGCGTTCGGATAACCGATGGCTGCCTCAATGAGGAGAGCCGCCAAAAGCTGTTCCGCGCGATCCGGCATCAGGCGATCCGGCGGATGGGGACGAGCATCGGATCGCCGGTCGGACCCTTTGCGATATGCACCTCGACGCCATAGGCCTGCGCCAGCGTGGCGGGGGAAAGGACTTCATCGCGCGGGCCAGCGGCAATGACCGCGCCATCCTTCAGCACCAATATGTCGTCGGCGATTCGCGCCGCATGGGTGAGGTCATGGAGCACCACGGCCACGCCTGCGCCGCCCTGCGCGCATTGCTTCAGGCGGTCGAGCACGTCGAGCTGATGAGCAGGATCGAGGCTGGCGAGCGGTTCGTCGGCGAGCAGCCATTGCGGCTCCCCCGCCAGGACGCGGGCCAGTAGAACCCGGCCCTGCTCGCCGCCCGACAGGCGGAGGACCTGGCGTTGGGCGAGGTGCGCGCAATCGGTCGCGGCCATGGCGCTGGCGATCGCCCGATGGTCCGCTTCGCTCATCCCCCAGCGGCCCCGGTGGGGCATGCGGCCAAGGCCGACGAGCGTCGCTACATCGATATCCCAATGAATATCGCCCTGTTGCGGTAGCAGGCCGATTGTGCGGGCGCGCTCGCGGCGGTCGAGGCTGTGAATGTCGCGTTCCCCCACGCGCACGGTGCCGCTGTCAGCGCGGCGGAGTCCGGCGAGGCAGGAAAGAAGAGTGCTTTTTCCAGCACCATTGGCGCCCAGGATGACAGTGACGCGGCCCTGCTCCAGCCGTCCCGTCACATCGTTCAGGATTTGCCGCCCTCGCAGGCTGAGCGACAGGGCGCTGAATTGCATGTCCATCAGGCAAGCTCCCTGCGCATGCGGAAGAGGAGAGCGAGAAAGAAAGGGGCGCCGAGGAGCGACATGGCAATGCCAAGGCGAAGCTCGCTGGTGCTGGGCATCACGCGCACTAAACTGTCGGCAAGGGTCAGCAGCACGGCTCCGGCAAGCGCGGAAGGGAGAAGCACGGCCGAGGGACGGTGGCCGGCGAGCGGACGGACGAGGTGCGGCACGATAAGGCCGACAAAGCCGATGATCCCCGCCGCCGCCACTGAAGCTCCGACGGTAAGCCCGATACCGAGTACGACCAGCCATTGGAGGCGGCCGGTATCGACGCCCAAGGAGCGCGCAGCAGCCTCGCCCAGGGTAAGCGCATCGAGCGCGGGGGCGGTGGCGGCGAGAATGAGCATTCCGGCGATCATGGCGGGCAGCGTAAGCTGCACGTCGGCCCAGCTCCGGTCTGTGAGCGCACCTAATAGCCAGGTGACGATCTCCGAAGCGGCGAAGGGCGTCGGAGCAAGGCTGATGAGCAGCGAAGTCAATGATCCGCTGATGCTGGCGAGGATCATGCCCGCAAGCGTGAAAAGGATCAGGCTGCCCGATCGTCCTGCCAGCAGCGCCAGCAGCGCCATGCCGGCGGCAGCGCCGCCAAGCGCGAACAGCGGCAGCAGCAGGGCGGACGCCGCATAGCCGAAATAGAGCGAGGACACAGCGCCAAGCGCCGCGCTGCCCGACACGCCGAACAGGCCGGGATCGGCGAGCGGATTGCGGAGATAGCCCTGCATCACCGCGCCCGACATGCCCAAGGCGGCGCCTATAGCGGCGGCCAGAACGGTGCGGGGCAGACGGAGTTCCAGGATGATGAGGGAGGGGAGATCGTGGGTCATCCATTCACTGACGGGCACCCAGACTTTGCCCGCCAGCAGCGACGCTGCAAAGGCAGCAAGCAATAGGCCGAGGAGCGAAAGGTTGAGGCGGACCTGGGTCATGGGGATGAACATTCTAGCCTTCGTCATCCCCGCGCAGGCGGGGATCCATTTCCTGAGCCAACCGCTCGATCTGGTGCCGGGAGATGGCTTCCCGCGTTCGCGGGAATGACGTTCTACTTTTTAGCAACGGTTGGATTTTGAATGAGCGGCGGACTTCCGAGAGCCGGGTTACGGCATCGATCATGCTTGGCCCTGCGCAATGGAGCAGCCGGGGCGCATATTCCCTGACAGCGATACGGTGGGACAGGCGGCGGATGGCAGGATGCGACAGCATCCGGTCGCGGTCTCCGGCCGCGCCGCCCGCCGAGAAGAGCACGCGCGGCGGCCGCGCGAGCAGATGCTCCAGTGGCAACACGTCCCATTGCTGCAGGCCGTAGACGCTGCTCATGTTGCGGAAACCCGTGCGGCGGAGAAGCTCGTCGGCCAGCGTATGGGCGCCCGGCACCATGCCGCCACCCTGCCAGATAAGCGCTGGAACGAACTGCTTGTCCCGGGGCCGGGCGCGAGTGAGTGCGGCGTCAATCTGAGCGTTCAGCCGACGGCCCCTTTGCGGCACGTCGAGCACGGTGGAAAGCTCTGTGATCTGCGCCTTGCTCTCCTCCACGCTTTCAGGAACGGCAAGGCGGAGCAGGCGGATGTTCTGGCGTTCCAGCGCATGAATAGTGGAAAGCGCCACATGCGGCCCCGCAAGCACCAGGTCCGGGCGCATCGCCAGCACCTCCTCCGCTGTCCCCGAAGTGACGG
>DATEFI010000292.1:0-11135 GCA_035280705.1 Rhizorhapis sp.
GGTCGAGTTTGTCGTCACCAATGCGCCCGCAGCCATAGATCGGCTGGCCGAGCTCGGCGTGCCCTTCAACGCCGGTCAGGATTTCGGCGAGCGCTGGCATTTGACCAGGGAAGGCGGGCACAGCCATCGTCGCATCGTCCATGTCGATGACGCCACCGGCGCTGCCGTGCAGGACGCGCTGGTGCGCGCGGCGGAGGCCAATCCCAACATCACGGTCATGGCCGACATGGTGGCCATTGACCTCATCACCAGCCGCCATGGGGAGAAATTTTCGGGCGATGGCCATGTCTGGGGCGTCTATGCCTTCAACCGCGCATCCAACCGGGTCGACGCGCTGCTGGGACGGGCGACCATTTTGGCGACCGGCGGAGCGGGGCGCACCTATCTCTTCTCCACCGCGCCGAGGGGAGCCACCGGCGATGGCATCGCCATGGCCTGGCGTGCGGGATGCCGCGTGTCGAACATGGAAATGAACCAGTTCCACCCGACATGCCTCTACAATCTGGAGGTGAAGAACTTCCTCATTACAGAGGCGATGCGGGGCGAAGGCGGCCTTTTGAAACTGCCTCCGGGCGTTCCAGGTGGCGGCAAGCGCTTCATGGACCGGTTCGACAAGCGAGGGGAACTGGCGCCCCGCGACGTGGTCGCCCGCGCCATCGATCATGAAATCAAGCGGCTTGGGCTCGACTATGTCCATCTCGACATCAGCCACAAGCCGCCCGAGTTCATCAAGGAGCATTTCCCGACCATCCATGCCCGGCTGCTGGCGCTGGGCATCGACATAACGAAGGAGCCGATTCCGGTCGTTCCGGCGCAGCATTATACCTGCGGCGGGGTCATAATCGATCTTGACGGCCGGACCGACCTGCCGGGTCTTTATGCTGCGGGCGAGGTGACCGAAAGCGGGCTGCACGGCGCCAACCGCCTCGCCTCCAACAGCTTGCTGGAATGCTTCGTCTTCGGCGAGGCGGCGGCGCGGCATATCCATGCCAACTGGGACGAGTTGCCGCCCCCGCCTCCCATCCGGCCATGGGACGAAAGCCGGGTGACGGACAGTGACGAAGAGGTCATCGTCCAGCATAATTGGCGCGAAATCCGCCGGTTCATGTGGGACTATGTGGGCATTGTGCGAACCACCAAGCGGCTGGAACGTGCGCTGCACCGCGTCAACCTGCTCGCCCAGGAAGTGGATGAATATTACGGCAATTTCCGCGTCACGCCCGACCTGATCGAACTGCGCAATCTGCTGGAGGTGGCGCGGCTGATCGTCCGGTCGGCCTTGCGCCGCAAGGAAAGCCGAGGGCTGCACTACACGCTCGACTATCCCGACACGCTGCCGCACGCGGCGGATACAGTGCTGGTACCCTGAAGACCGGGCGAGCGGTCATGATGCTAGGCCTCTGGCCCGAAATGGTGCGTAAAATCCGTTGCCGTCATCCCCGCGAAGGCGGGGATTCATCTCCTGAGCTAACCGGGTGATTTCGCGCAGGTAGATGGATTCCCGCTTTCGCGGGTATGACGCCAACATGAATCAGCAGGTCACCCGACCCGATTGGCGACAAGGCTCTCCACCACGCCAGGATCGGCAAGCGTGGAGGTATCGCCGAGCGATGAGACATCGCCCTCTGCAATCTTGCGCAGGATGCGGCGCATGATCTTGCCGCTCCTGGTCTTGGGAAGCGCTGGGGTGAACTGGATGGCGTCGGGCGTGGCGATAGGTCCGATCTCCTGCCGCACCCATTGGACGAGTTCCTTGCGCAGCTCCTCCGTCGGCTCCTCGTCCGCGTTCAAGGTCACATAGGCATAGATGCCCTGCCCCTTGATCTCGTGCGGCATGCCGACAACAGCGGCCTCGGCCACCTTGGCGTGGAGAACAAGCGCGCTTTCCACCTCGGCCGTGCCCATGCGGTGGCCGGAGACATTGATGACGTCATCGACCCGCCCAGTGATCCAGTAATAGCCGTCCTCGTCCCGGCGCGCGCCGTCGCCCGTAAAATATTTCCCCGGGAAAGTGCTGAAATAGGTCTGGAAGAAGCGTTCATGATCGCCATAGACCGTGCGCATCTGTCCTGGCCAGCTTCTCGCGATCACCAGATTGCCTTCGCATGGCCCGTCCAGCACCTTGCCCTCGCCATCGACGATCTGCGGCTCGACACCAAAAAGCGGCCTTGTCGCGCTGCCTGGCTTCAAATCCGTGGCCCCCGGCAAGGGAGCGATCATCGCCGCGCCCGTCTCTGTCTGCCACCAGGTGTCGATGATCGGACAACGGCCTTCGCCCGGCACCTCATGATACCAGCGCCAGGCCTCCGGGTTGATCGGCTCGCCGACGGTGCCCAGCAGGCGAAGGCTCTTGCGGGAGGTGCGCGTCACATGCTCATCGCCCTCACGCATCAGCGCGCGCAGCACGGTAGGCGCGGTGAAGATCGTGTTCACCTGATGCCGGTCCACCACTTCCCAGATACGGCTGGGGGAGGGCCAGTTGGGCACCCCTTCATACATGAGCGTCGTCGCGCCATTGGCGAGCGGGCCATAGACGATATAGCTGTGGCCGGTCACCCAGCCGACGTCCGCCGCGCACCAGAAGATCTCGCCCCGCCGGTAGTCGAAGCAGAGCTCGTGCGTCAGGCTGGCCCAGAGCAGATAGCCTCCCGATGTGTGCAGCACCCCCTTGGGCTTGCCGGTCGAACCCGAGGTATAGAGGATGAAGAGCGGGTCCTCGGCATTCATGGGCTCTGCCGGGCAGTCCGCGTCGACGCCCGCCGCCAGCTCATGATACCAATGGTCGCGGCCCTCCTGCATGGCAACGGTGCCGCCGGTCGCCTTGACCACGATCATCTTCTGAAGGCAGGTGACGAGCTTTGCCGCGGCATCAGCATTCGCCTTCAGCGGCACCGCCTTGCCGCCACGCCGGCCTTCGTCGGCGGTGATCAGATATTTGCTGTCACAGTCAGTGATCCGTCCGGCGAGCGCATCGGGCGAGAAGCCGCCGAACACGATGGAGTGGATCGCCCCAAGCCTTGCGCAAGCCAGCATTGCGAACACAGCCTCCGGGATCATCGGCAGGTAAAGCGTCACCCGGTCGCCCTTCCTTACCCCCTCGCCCCTCAGCACATTGGCAAAGCGGCAGACCTCGGCATGGAGCTGGCGGTAGCTGAAGCGGCGCGGATCTTCCTTTGGGTCATCCGGTTCCCAGATGAGCGCGATGTCATCGCCGCGCTCGGCCAGATGCCGGTCCAGGCAATTGGCGGAGACATTCAACTCCCCGTCCGCAAGCCAGCGAACGCCGAAATCCGCCTGATCGAAACTGCTCTCGCTCGCCACGCCCGGCGCTTTTACCCAGTCCAGACGGGAAGACTGCTCGATCCAGAAGCCGTCCGGGTCCGACAGCGAACGGGCATAGTTGCTGCTATAACTGTCGAAGTCCATCTTGGTGCGCTCGCGCCACTCCTGCGGCACCGGGTAGATATGCTGCATGCCTTCTCTCCTTTGGGACAATCATTCACGCGCCGGAGGGCAGTTTCAACTTCCAATCATGGAGGATGGCTGTTTTTTTTAAGACATTTCCATGACAGCAGCGGCAGAAGTGGACGCGCCAAGCGTAGATTCTTATCGATCGCTCAGCCGCTGCAGCGCCCAGAGCGCAGAGTCGCGAACCACATCGCTTTCATCGCTGGCGAGCCGCTCAAGCTGTTCCCGGTAGGCGGCGTTACCGCTGTTCCCTGCAGCGATGGCGGCATTGCGGACCATCCGGTTGCGCCCGATGCGCTTGATTGGAGATCCGGCAAACACGGTCCGGAAGGCTGCATCATCAAGGTCAAGGATGTCAGCGAGCTTTGGCGCCACCAGCTCCGCGCGGGCAAGAAACGCCTTGTTCACAGCTGCGCTGCTCGCGAACTTGTTCCACGGGCAGACCGCCAGGCAGTCGTCGCAGCCATAGATACGATTGCCGATGGCGGCGCGGAATTCTTCCGGGATCATCCCCTTGTGCTCGATGGTGAGGTAGGAAATGCAACGCCGCGCATCGACGCGGTAGGGCGCCGGAAAAGCATTGGTGGGGCAGGCGCGCTGGCAGGCGTCGCAGCTACCGCAGCGGTCCTGCCCCCCCACGTCCGGCTGAAGCTCCAGCGTCGTGTAGATCGCCCCCAGAAACAGCCAACTCCCATGATCGCGGCTAACGAGATTGCTGTGCTTGCCCTGCCAGCCAAGACCCGCAGCTTCTGCGAGCGGCTTTTCCATCACGGGCGCTGTGTCGACAAAGACCTTGAGCTCGCCGCCCGCTTCCTCCACCAGCCAGCGGGCGAGCGCCTTCAGCCCCTTCTTCACCACATCATGATAGTCCTGTCCCTGGGCATAGGTGGATATGCGGCCAATATCGTTTGCTCTTTCAAGCGCCAGCGGATCGCGCGAGGGGGCATAGCTCATACCAAGCATGATGACGGAGCGAACCTCCGGCCACAGCGCCCGTGGAGTCCCGCGCTGCCCGGCGCGTTCCTCCATCCAGATCATGTCGCCATGGCACCCCTCCGAAAGCCATTGCGCCAGCCGGCCGGCGGTGCGCGGCGCGGCATCGGCGCGCGCAATTCCACAGGCGGCAAAGCCGAGCGAAACGGCCTGCGCCTTGGTGCGCTCCGCAATATTTTCGCCTTGTGTTGTCATAAGCCGCGACTATCCTGCCCTCGATGACAGGGCACATGCATTCGCCCTATGCCGTTGAAGCGCATGGGCTTGTCAAGGATTTCGGCTCCTTCCGGGCAGTGGATGGCGTCGACATCGCTGTGCCCAAGGGCAGCATCTACGGCATACTCGGCCCCAATGGCGCGGGCAAGACGACAATGATCCGAATGCTGCTCGGCATTATCGATCCCGACGCGGGCGAACGATCTCTGCTCGGCGAGAAGAAGCCGCTGAAAATGGTACGACAGGTCGGCTATCTGCCTGAGGAGCGGGGCCTTTATCCATCCATGAAGGCCTATGACGCGATCGCTTTCATGGGGGCGCTGCGCGGCCTGCCGCTGGCGGAAGGGCGCAGGCGGGCGCGGACCTTGATGCAGGAGCATGACCTCGGCGAGGCGGTGGACAAGCCCGTCCGCACCCTTTCCAAGGGCATGGCGCAAACCGTGCAGCTATTGGGCGCCATCGTGCATGACCCGAAGCTGATCGTGCTCGATGAGCCCTTTTCGGGTCTGGACGCGATCAACCAGGGCAAGCTCGAACGGTTGATCAAGCGCAAGGCAGCGGAAGGCGCCACCATCATCTTTTCAACCCATGTCATCGCGCATGCCGAGCGCCTTTGCGAGCGGATCGCGATCATCGCCAAGGGCAAGGTCCGCTTTGAAGGGAGCGTGTCGGAGGCGCGCAACCGCTTGCGCCCCCAAGTCCGGCTGGAAACGCGGCGCACCGATGGCTCCTGGCGTGCAGCGCTGCCGCCCGACACCCATGTCGATGGCAATGTGTGGCATTTTACCATGCCGGACGGAGGCGTGGAGCCGCTGCTCAAAGCCCTGGTCGAGGGCAATGCGGGTGTGGAGGCGCTGGCGATCGAGCGGCCAGGGCTGCACGATGCCTTCGTCGCCATTGCGGGCGAGGCCGCGGCCCGCGAGATGGATGCGGCGACTGAGCGGGAGGCGGCGGAATGAGGGAGCTGTTCCGAGCCGCTTTCGTCATCGCGCGGCGGGACTTTGCCGCCGTGATCTTTTCCAAGGCCTTCATCTTCTTCCTCCTGGGGCCGCTGTTTCCCGTGATCGTAGGGGTGCTCGCCGGGCATCTGGGCGATGACATGGCAGGCGCCGGTATGCGGCCCGCCGTGGGCGTGCTGATGGCGCCAGAGGAAATCCAGTCCCTCTCCCGCGCCAATGCACGGCTCATGGATCAGCTTGGCCCATTGTCCATGCCGGTGCTGAAGCAGGGCGGGCCGGGTGTCAGCCCGCAAGCCATGTTGCAGCGGCGCGAGGACAGCGTGCTCGCGGTGCTTTCCGGCACGCTCGAACGGCCCATCCTCACCGGGCGAGAGGCGGAGATCCGGCGGCTGGAGGGCGATCTTTCGCTTCTGGTCAGCACTGCCCGCGCAGGCGAAGCGCTGCCCGTCACAAGGCTGCAGAACCGCATCGTCGAGGATAGCCGGGGCGCGCGCGAGCAAGCGCAGATGCTGACCGGCCGGGGCACTCAGGTGCTGCTGTTCCTTCTCACCATGCTGCTTGCCGGCATGGTGCTGTCCAATATGGTCGAGGAAAAGACCAACAAGATCATCGAGATACTCGCTGCGGCCGTGCCGGTGGACGCGATTTTCATCGGCAAGCTGATCGCGATGCTCGGCATGTCGCTGGTGGGAATCGCGATCTGGGGCAGCGGCGCGGGCCTTGTGTATCTTGGCGTGTTCGGCTTGTCCTCTTCGCCGCCCCCTCCGGCGGTCGGGTGGCCCGCCTTTATTGCGCTTGGCATACTTTATTTCGCCATGGCCTATATGCTGCTGGGCGCGCTTTTCATCAGCATCGGGGCCCAGGCTTCCACGGTCCGGGAAGTGCAGACGCTCTCCATGCCCGTCACCATGGGTCAGGTAGTCGTCTTCTTCCTTGCCTCCTATGCGGTCAGCAGGCCGGGAAGCCTTTTCGAGATTGCGGCGGCCGTCTTTCCGCTCAGCTCCCCCTTCGCCATGATAGCCCGCGCCGCCCAATCGCCTGAGCTTTGGCCGCATTTTCTGGCGCTTGGCTGGCAGCTATTGTGGGTAGGGATCATCATTCGCATCGGCGTAAGGCTGTTCCGCCGCACAGTGCTGAAGTCAGGCCGTGGTGATGGACAAAAGCGAGGCTGGCGGGCTTGGCTGAGCCGCCGTCCATCGCCGGTTCAGATGTGATCTGTTCTTATGCCAATGTGACCTACATTTTGGGCTGAGCTTGCCGCCATGCAGGACGACCTCATGCAAATCTCACGACGAACCTTCTTCGCATCCGCGGGGGTGCTGACCGCCATCCTTGGCGGTTTTCCGGCACTGGCGGTCGCCGGCGAGCAATTCGAGATCAGCCTGCCGGACGAGGAATGGAAGAAGCGCCTGACCCCGCAGCAATATGCCGTGCTGCGCAAGGCGGCGACCGAGCGGCCCTTTTCAAGCCCGCTTAACAAGGAGCATCGCAAGGGACTGTTCCTTTGCGCCGGCTGCCGCCTGCCGCTATTTTCCTCCGCCGCCAAATATGACAGCGGCACGGGCTGGCCGAGCTTCTGGAAGCCCTTGCCCAATGCAGTGCGCACCAGCACCGACTATCTGATCGGCTACCCCCGGACGGAAGTGCACTGTCGCCGCTGTGGCGGGCATCTGGGGCATGTGTTCGACGATGGGCCAAGGCCGACGGGAAAGCGCTATTGCATGAATGGCGCAGCGATGCTGTTCCAGACCGCCGGTCGGCAATTGGGGTAACATTTTCGAGTTGAGATCGTCGTCCCTGCGCAGGCAGGGACCCCGCTTCTGATCGACGGCCGCTGAAGAAAAGCTGGGTCACTGCCTGCGCAGGGACGACGGAAATATGTGAGAATCCTACCGGACCACGCGGTAAACCCGGATGGTTTCGCCCTTCCGTATCGGAACCGGTACAAGCCAGGCGGGCGGCCTGCCCCCCTCAAGCAAAGCAGCGAGACCCGATTTATTATCCTTCACATAATTCCGGATTTCCGGGCGGTCATGGCAATAGACCAGATAATCGGCTCCCGTCCCCAGGACGATGGAACGCGCCTGAGGCGCGTTGCTCATGAACGCCTTCAGCACCTTGGCCATGGCGTGCTGGTTACGGTGATGATTGGTGGCGATCACGCTGTGATGGGTATAGACGAGCAACATCGGACCGATGTCGAGCGGCGCGAAAAGGGTCGAGGCTGGAAGCGCGCCAAGGCCCTGCAACCCCTTGGCGCCGACGCATTTGGCCTCTGCCTGTTTCATAGCTGAATTGGGCTTTTCCTGCTTTTCCTGATCTTCCTTGTTCACAATGATATGCGCCAGCAGGGCGGTCGGCATCGCCGGGACCAGCGCGAATGCCGCCACCGTCGCCACGATGCGGGGGGCTGCGCGCCCGATCGCGCGCGCCTTTACAAGGGCCGTATAGAAGAGCCAGGCATTGCCAGGGAGCATGTAGAGGTTCGACACCGCCATCGCGCGAAGGACCAGCACGGAAAGCGCAACGGCTCCGAGAGCGAGAATAAGCAACTCCAGCCAAGGCCCGGCTTCGCCCTTGTCCCGCGCGCCCCGTATCGCCAGAACATAGCCGACAAGGCCAAGAAAGGGCCCGGTAAGGCTGAACATCACTGTTTCGGGGCTTTGCCGCCAAAGCGGGAGCCCCTCGCTGATCTTGAGATACCAGTGGCGATAGACGAAGGGGTCGAGCGTTTCGAAGGGTCCGGCAAGGCACTGGCGGCCCATCAGAAAGAGCGGGACCAGCGCCGCTGCTCCGGCAAGCCCGGCAATGAGGAAACGGCCAGTCATCCGGTCGCCGGGAAGGACAGCTTTCAGTCCCAGAAACAGCAGGGTAGCCGTCCAGAGCGGCACCACATAGGGCGGGGACATGGCGTCGCAATAGGGAAGCAGCGACTCGGCCCAGCCATGGGTTCCGAACATCAGTCCGGTGGACACCAGGGTCAGGGTCAGCAGATAGGCGGCAAGGCGCTCCCACTGTTCGGCCGCGATCAGATATTTAAGGCCATAGAGCGCTCCGAACAGCGCTGCATAGGGCAGGGCTTCGCTCGATATGTTGAGCCACAGCGCCACTGCAATTCCGCTGACGATACCGCTTTTGCGGGCCGATGGAAGCTGGCTGCCGTAAAGCGCCAGGGCCGCCATGGCGATCTGCCAGCCATGATGATCGATCCGCATCGGATTGAACTGGATCAGGAGCGGAAAGGTCATGGCCAGCAGCACCAGCGCGATCAGCGCCACCACAGGTCCCGCGATCCGGCGTACCAGTCCCCCGACCAGCAGGAAGGTAAGCCCCAGGACCAGCAGCGGATAAACCGCCAGCACCACCCGTTCCGCCCATGCCTGGCCCAGCAACGGGGTCGCGAGCCAGAGCAGCGTTGCAATGGGAACGTCGACGAGGCGCGACCAATGCATCGGCCCGCCGCCGGGCGGATTGATGCGATATTGGGTGACGTCGAACCAGCTCTGCCCCGCCATCCAGTCGCGGACCTGCGCCAGGCGGAGCGCATCGTCCGGGTCGCGGAATCCCAAATCGGCGATCTGCGCGCGGCAAAGCCAAAGCAGAACGGCGGCACAAAGCGCCCAGATCAGGAATGTGGCGGGCCTGAACCAGGGCGCCACTTGGCTGTCGCGGATCATCCGGCGAACACGACTTTCTTGCGCATGAGATATGTCGCCTGAAAGCTGATAGCGATCGCCACGAGCTTGGCAAGGCGGGCATCTATGCCCATCAGGTCGCCCGCACCGACTATGGCCGTCGTAATGGCAAGGCCCGCGAGCGCCGAGCCCAAAAACAGCGCCTTCTGCCGGTCGCGTTTCCGCCCTCGAGCGGCAACGCTGTCGGTAAAGACAGCCCGGCTGGAGAGCAGCCAATGCGCCGCGATTCCGGCCATATAGCCCAGCGCCGACGCCGCAGCCGGAAACAGCCCCAGATGAAAAAGCGCCATGAACAGGCTCATATCCACCGCCAGCGCGCCCGCGCTTGACAGGATGTAGCGGAGATAGGTGAGATTGCGCAGGAGGGAGAGGACGGCGGTCACCATGCCTCAGGCCGCCCGTTCGATCCGCGACGGGACGAGCCGCTCGGAGGCAAGCGCAGCGCGCTCGCCTTCATCGCCTGCCTCATGATATTCGGCATCCTCATTGACTCCCCAGATGTCATAGATGCGTGTGCCGGCTTCGATGTTGCGGATGGTGAGCATCGCGGTCATCATGGCATGGTCCTGGTTGTTATAGCGATGCATGCCGTTGCGGCCGACCATGTGGAGCGTTGGATAGCTGGCCTCCAGCTCCTCCCGCATCAGCCGGACATTTTCGGCATAGCTATCGTCATAGACGGGATAGGCCTTTTCCTGACGCACCACCGCGCCGCCGACCACATCCTCCGGGTTGCAAAGCCCCAGGATCGCCATTTCCTTCTTCGCAAGTTCGATGAGGTCGGCATCGCTTGAGGACCAGAGGCCATCGCCTTCGAAGCAGAAATATTCAAGGCCAACACAGGCGATATCGGCATCGGGCACCATTTCGGGTGACCAGCTGCGGAAATTCTGGACGCGGCCGACCTTCACCTTGCTGTCGTGGATGTAGATCCAGTTGTCGGGGAAAAGATCGTCCGAGCGGATCATCAGCGCGACGGTAAGAAAATCGCGATATTTAAGCTCCATCGCCTGCGGAACGGTGGCGGGCAGCGGATCGATGCGGCCGGCAAGCTCGCGCATGGGCGCCGAGCTGATGACATGCGCGGCATTGATGGTGACGAGGCCGCCATCGGCCGCCGTCGCCTGTACCTGCCAGCGGCCGGTGCGGGCATTATGCTTCATCTGCTTCAGGGCATGGCCCATCAGCACCCGATTTCCGCCCTTCAGCACGAAGTCCCGGGCGGCTTCCCACATCATGCCGGGCCCTTGGCGGGGGTAGCGAAAGGTTTCGAGCAGGGTCTTCGTCGCCATGCCGTCATTGGGCCTCTTGTTGAGCCCCAACGAGCGCTTCAGCCCATCGAGGACCGCCGCGCCAAGGCTCAGCCCCTTGATCCGCTGCGCAGCCCAGTCTGCCGACATTTCGTCGCAGGGCATGCCCCAGACCTTTTCCGTGTAGGTCTTGAAGAAGATCGAATAGAGCTTGTGCCCGAACTGGTTCACGACCCAGTCCTCAAAGCTGCGGACATCCTGCGTGGGGCTCAGCTTCGAACGCAGATAGCTCAGCATGCAGAGGGTTGACCTGAAAATTCCCAGGTTCCGCAGCGCCTCGAAGGCGCGCAGCGGATAGCTGTAGAACTTCCCCTCATAATAGATGCGGCTCATGCGGGGCCGCTGGATGAAATCGTCGGGAAGAATCTCATTCCAGAGATCGACCACTTCCCTGGACTTCGAAAAAAAGCGATGGCCGCCAATATCGAAGCGGAAGCCATTATATTCGACCGTGCGGCTGATCCCGCCGACATAGGCCGGGTCCTTCTCGATCA
>DATEFI010000293.1:0-9945 GCA_035280705.1 Rhizorhapis sp.
CCGGGCCATAGCCCGCGGCCTGGAGCAGAGTTCGCGCCACCGCCAATCTTTTGCTCCTTGGCCAATCTGCCCAGGCGGGACGGAGAGGGGCCAGGCCATCCAGTCCTGGCGGAATGAGGCCCCAGGCGGGCGGATTGCCGATGTTCAGCAAGGGCCCGGCGATCCATTTCCTGTCGGCTGCGATACTGAGCGCTTGCCGGACCCTTGCGTCGTCAAAAGGCGGCTTGCGTGTGTTGAAGGCGAAATAATAGGCGCCATAATAGGGGGCCACATGCACGGAACGGGATAGATGCCGTCTCAGCCATTCTATGCGGCTGGCGGGAAAGTCGCTTGTGGTGTCTGCCGCCCCTGAACGAAACCGGCGAAGCGCGGTCAGGCTGTCGTCAACGGGTATCCAGTCGATCATTCGCACCGCTGGCGGTCCGTCATGCCAGGCCGGATTGGCTTCAAGCCTCATGCGGTCGTTGAGGGACCACGAAACAAGTCTGTAGGCGCCGCTGGTCACCATCGGGCGTTCGGAAGTCCACCGATCGCCCAATGCTTCCATGCGGTGGATCGGCAGGGCAGCCATTGCCGGGTGGGCAAGCAAGGAGGGGAGCGAGGGGAAAGGCTTGGCCAGCCTGATGCGGACTTCCGATGGACTTACCGCCTGCACGTCCCGGATCATGGCGAACAGGGCGCGATGAGGCGAGGCCGTGGCATCCGCATTCAGCCGCCGGAAAAGCCTTGCAAAAACATCGGCGCTGATCGGTTCGCCGTCTGAAAAGCGGAGTCCCGGACGAAGGAAAAAGCGCCATTGCAGGCCGTTTGAACTGGCTTTCCAATTCAGTGCCAGTCCGGGCACCGCCCTGCCCGAGGCATTGTGGCGGGTGAGGCCCTCGAACTGATCGGAGGCAATACGCAAAGACACCAGGTCGGAATATTTCTGCGGATCGAGCCCCTTCGCCTCTGCATCGGCCAAGCGCATGATCCGGTTCTTCGGCGCGGCTTTCGCGTGCTTGTCACTGCATCCCGATGCCAGTGGAATGGAAAGGCAGAGGATCAGGAGAGCAAGGCAACGCAAGATCATTACGCCACCCTAATGGCAGCGGGAAAGCTTTGCTATTTCATTCGGGCCGTGATCAGCGCGTTTCCGTCCGGCTGATTGAGGTTGCCGATGACGCCCGCCTTCACCAGCAACTCGCCAGTTTTGCGGGCAAGATTGGGATTGGCCAGCACCCCTTTCAATATCTCATAGGGCGTCCGGCCCGCATTGGCCGGGGTCGCGGACAAATCGTTCCAATGGCGGGCCGCACGTCTGCTGTCGCCATTTTGGCCATAAGCCAGCGCCAATGTGATTGAATAAAGGGGCATCTGATCCGGCACTGCTGTAGGCAGGCTCAAGGCCAGACCAAGCGCCGCCCGCTTCTCTCCCCGTTCGCTCATGGCCGCGATGACCGGAACCGAAAAAAATGCCGGGAGCTGGGGGTTCATCTGCCGGGCAAGGACAAGATATTTTTCGTGGTCGGGATCGTTGCACTGGAACAGGATCATTCCGACACGCGCATAATATTCCGGTTCATAAGGATTGAGCTCTAGCGCCCGCAGCCCCAGATCCTTGGCCAGCAGGCAGCGCCCGTTCTTCATTGCGAGCGTTGCCGAGACCATGTTGGCTTCCGGCGAATAGGGATCGAGGAGCAGCGCCTGCTTCGCCTGGGTTTCCGCGCTGGCCATCAGCCTGGGTGCCTCCTGCGGCCGAAATCTGGAGAGCCTGGAGTTTACGATGGCGGAAGCGGCAAGGATCAATGGCGAGGCGCCATTTTCCAGGGCCAGTGTTTGGTCCAGGCATTTACGGGATTTCTGCAATATCTGCTCACTATACCACAGGCGATAGTCAGCATTTTTCAACAGGCAGACATAGCCTGGCTGCATGGTCGCGGCATGATGTTGCCGTTCCTGCGCAGCGATGATGCCGAAGCTGCCGATCAGATTGGCCGCGGGCAGTCGCAGCACCTCCGCCAGGGCACCCTCCCGTCCCGCCAAGGCCAGATGGTCGGTCCAGATCCGGTCGCCGGTCCTTGCGTTCCACAGGGTCAGATAAAGTTCGTCGCCATTGGGCCCGGCAAGGACGCCCTGCAGACGATAGGTATGATCGGGAGATTTTTGCTGCTCAGCCTTGCCGCTTTTCGGCCGTTCCATGGAGTGGACATTAACGACCCAGGACCGGTGCAGGGCGTCTCCCAAAGCCTGGTCAACCGAGGAGGCAAGGCTGGCCGACGAATTGATGCTGCGCTCCACGGGCAGCAGCAGCATTTCAGGCGGTCTGGTGATGCTTTGTCCATGGCCGCCCAGCCATGCCTCGCCAAATCCCCGGTAGAATAGCAAAAGCACCAGAAGCGCCAAGGCAGCAGATGCAATGAGAAAGGCATGGCGGGAATAGCGTCTGTCCGGGGCTTTGGCGGCTGTGGACTGAGGCTGCACAGGCGCCGCCTCATATGCCTGGCCGGCCGGGGCAGGGGCGGGCGCCTCTTCGGCTTGCGCAAGACTGCTCGGGGCTTCAGTCTTCGCGTGGCGTTCCGCCCTTGGATAAACAGGGTGAAGATAGACCCGATAAGCCCCGTTCGGGATGATCAGCCGCTCGCCACTGGGAAAGCCATTGCGGGCATAATGGGCATCCAGCATCCGGCGAAGGCGGCCTATCTGCACCCTTGGGTAGCTGTCCGTCTGCGCATCGAAGTCGGGATCGCGGCCCAGCCCGTCCACTGCGACGCTGTAGGCCTTCAACTGGTCGCCCTTCCCCAGCAGCGTCTGGTCGATCAGAAAGCGAAGCAGCCGCCGCATCACGGGGGAGCGGGAAAACTCCTCCGATTCAAAGATTCGATCCATTTCGGATGCGAACCTGAAACGATTGGCCGCGGATTCTTCGCCCATTACCTCAACTTTCCTCTCGCTGGCGCTTCAGTTCGATAGTGGCGAGAGCACTAAGTATCGGTTACATCACAATATTTTCATGTTACCCGTAAATGCGGTCAATGCAATGCCGTTTGTCGCCCGGCAGAGAGCTTCCGCTGAAGGGCGGTCAAACCGGCATTTCGCGCCAGCGGCGGTTGGGGATTCGGGCTTTTGTGCCGGCGCTCCCTGAGGCTCTCCAATCCGGACATTGTTGGGCGGGAGAAAAGGGCGGAAATCCCTTATGTAACGGTGACATCGCACCTGATACTCCTAAGTGCTTGGGTGAGAGAGGAAAATGCCGGTCTGTTGCTGACCAGCGCCGCATCCGGAGGCAAATGATCGGGACGCGGAGGTGATCAGCGACGAGCTACACGGGATCATATCCGTGCTGTCCTTGGCCGTGTATCTGGTCGCACGGCCCCGGTTCCGCGAGGGATAGCCCCGTGTATGTAGGCGTAGGCCAATTGCACCGCCGCTCCCCACACGGCGTGCAGGGGGCGCCGTCTACGACCTTCCCTGAGCCGGGAGCAGCTTATCCCCACAGTGCTGCTGCCGGCTCAGGAGATTTGCTGGCCGCCATGCGATGTGGACTTTGGCGGCACGCGCACTAAATGGCTATTATGCCGCCAGAACCCGCCGCCGAAGACCAGCCTGTTCCGCCAGTGTTGGCGACGCTCAGGCGATTTCTGCTTTATCTCTGGCCTGCCGATGCTCCGGCCTTGCGCCGCCGCGTTGTCATCGCGCTTCTGTTCGTGCTGCTTGGCAAGGCTGCGGGGCTGGTCATGCCTTTTGCTTATAAGGGCGCGATCGACCGGATGGCCCCTGGCCTGCAACCGGCGGTGGGTCTCGCGATTGCGCTGGTGGTGGCCTATGCAGGGGCGCGCTTTGCCTCGGTCCTGTTCGACAATGTTCGAAATGTCGCCTTCGAACGCGTGGGGCAGGAGGCGACTCGGCGGCTGACCGAGCATGTGTTCGGACATCTGCACCAGCTTTCCTTGCGCTTTCATCTGAACCGCAAGACAGGCGCCGTCACCAAGATCATCGAGCGCGGGACCAAGAGCATCGACGTGATGCTTTACTTCCTGTTGTTCAACATCGCCCCCACCGTCCTGGAATTGGGTGCGGTCTGCGTGATCTTTTTCATGAAATTCGGGCCGGGGATGGTGGGCGTCACGCTGTTGATGGTGGGTATCTACATCTGGTTCACCCGGGTGGTGACGGAATGGCGCACCAAGCTGCGCAAGGACATGGTGGACCTCGACACCACTGCTTACGCCCATGCCGTGGACTCGCTGCTCAATTTCGAAACCGTCAAATATTTCAACGCGGAGGTACGGGAGGAGGCTCGCTTCAGCAGGGCCGTGCGCACCTATGCCGACGCCGCGGTGAAGAGCGAAAACAGCCTTGCCCTGCTCAATATCGGTCAGGCGCTGATCACCAATCTGATGATGGCGGGCGCCATGGCTTACACCGTCTGGGGGTGGAGCGAAGGCAGGTTCACGACTGGCGATGTCGTGCTGGTGAACACGCTGCTGGCACAGCTTTTCCGGCCGCTCGATCTGCTGGGCATGGTATACCGCAATATCCGCCAGGGCCTCATCGACATGGAGGCGATGTTCCAGCTTATCGATACGCCTGCCGACATCGTCGATATGCCGAACGCTCCGCTGCTGCAGGTCGAGGCGGGCGCGGTACGGTTCGAGGATGTCCATTTCGGCTATGGCAATGACCGGAAGATTCTGCACGGGTTGGATTTCCATATCCCTGCTGGAAAGACACTGGCGATTGTTGGTCCCTCGGGCGCCGGCAAATCCACCATCGCGCGGCTGCTCTTCCGGTTCTACGACGTGGATGCGGGGCGTATCCTGATCGACGGCCAGGACATATCGAAGGTGACGCAATCATCGCTCCGGGAGCAGATCGGCATCGTGCCGCAGGATACGGTGCTGTTCAACGACACCATCGGCTACAATATCGCTTATGGGCGCGCGGATGCGGATGCGGACGAGATCGAAGCGGCCATGCGCGGCGCGGCGATTGCGGGCTTCGTACATGCCATGCCTCAGCGGCTTGATACCCGTGTGGGCGAGCGGGGGCTGAAGCTCTCCGGCGGTGAGAAGCAGCGCGTGGCCATCGCGCGCACGCTGCTCAAGAACCCGCCCATACTGATACTGGACGAGGCCACCAGCGCGCTCGACAGCCGGACCGAGGCGGATATACAGGCGACCCTTAACGCCATAGCCAGGCGGCGGACCACCATCATCATCGCCCACCGCCTGTCCACCGTCGTGGATGCCGACGAGATCATTGTGCTGGAGGGCGGGCGAGTGGCCGAGCGGGGGACACATGCCGGCCTGCTTGCACGGGGTGGCCTATATTCCGCCATGTGGATGCGCCAGGCCGCTGAACGTGAGGTGGAGGAGGCTTAGAATGCCGCTCCGGATGCGGGCGGTCGCATGATGGTATATCGGCAACAGGATCTTTGCTGCCGTTCAGCCCCTCCCTTTCAAGGGAGGGGCTATGGCTACTCCCAACCGAAACTTCTCGCCTTCCCCTTCCTCAGTCACTCATGGCGGGCACTGACATCCCCGCATTCGACTTTCCCCCTTCCCCCCATGGCGCACCCCCTCTATCACCGCGCCGATGCCTGTCGATCCGCTGCATATCCTTCATCAAGTCTTTGGTTTCTCTGCATTCCGCGGAGTCCAGGCGGAGGTGGTGGAGCGAGTCCTTTCCGGGCAGCATACGTTGGCGATCATGCCGACGGGCGCGGGCAAGTCGCTTTGCTATCAGCTTCCTTCGGTGGCGCTGGAGGGCTGCTGCGTCGTTATTTCGCCGCTCATCGCGCTGATGCATGACCAGCTTCGCGCGGCGCAGGCGGTCGGGATCAGGGCCGCCAGCCTGACCTCCGTCGATACCGACTGGCGCGAGACTCAGGAACGGCTGCGCTCAGGCCAGCTCGACCTCCTTTATGTGGCGCCAGAGCGTGCTTCGGGTCAGGGGTTCCGCGATCTGCTGCGCGCCTCCCCCATCGCCATGTTCGCCATTGATGAAGCGCATTGCGTTTCCGAATGGGGGCATGACTTCCGCCCGGATTACCGCATGCTCCGGCCGCTGCTGGACGAGTTTCCGGCCATCCCGCGCCTTGCCTTGACCGCTACGGCCGATGCGCACACGCGGGAGGATATTCTTGTCCAGCTCGGCATTCCTGCCGCGGGCATGATCATTTCAGGCTTCGACCGGCCCAATATCCGCTATGCCGCGCATCCGCGCGCCGGGCTTTCGCGGCAGATTGCCGATCTGGTCGCCAGCAGGACCGGACCCGGTATCATCTATGCCCAGACCCGCATGGGGACGGAAAAGATCGCGGAGGGGCTTTCCGGCATGGGGCGCGAGGTGCGGATCTATCATGCCGGCCTGTCGCCCGAGGAGCGGCGCTCCAACCAGGCCGCCTTCATCGCCAGCGAGGACATGGTGATGGTGGCGACCATCGCTTTCGGCATGGGCATCGACAAACCGGATGTCCGCTTCGTCGCCCATGCTGGTTTGCCCAGGTCGATCGAGGCCTATTATCAGGAAAGCGGCCGCGCGGGCCGGGATGGCGAGCCAGCGGAGGCTCATCTGTTCTGGGGCGCGGATGACTTCGCCAAGGCGCGGCAGCGGATATTCGAACTCGACGAAGGGCGGCAGACCGGAGAGCGGGCGCGGATCGCTTCCCTGGGCGCGCTGGTCGAAACAGCGGGGTGCAGGCGGGCTATCCTGCTTCGGCATTTCGGGGAGGCGCCGCCCGAACATTGCGGCAATTGCGACAATTGCCTCAATCCTCCTCAAGGTGTCGATGCAACGGAACTTGCCCGCAAATTTCTGTCAGCCGTCTATCGCACCGGCCAGAGCTTTGGCGTGGGCCATATCGAGGCGGTGCTGACCGGTTCGGCCAATGACAAGGTGGCGCAACGCGGTCATGACAGGCTGTCGGTCTTCGGCATTGTGGAGGCTGGGGAGGCGGCGCTCATCAGGCCGGTTTCCCGCGCCCTTCTGCTCCGGGACGCGCTGCAGGCCAATGAACATGGCGGGTTGGAGCTTGGCCCGAACGCGCGCCCTATCCTGAGGGGCGAACAGCCAGTCACCTTGATTCTGCCGCCTAAAAAGGATCGGCGCGGGCGGCGTGACAAGCAGCCCAATCCGGTGGGCGATCCCCTGTTCGATGCGCTTCGCGCTTGCAGGCGCGAGTTGGCGGTGGAGGCGGGCGTCCCGCCCTATGTCATCTTTCACGACAGTACGCTCCGTGAAATGGCCGAGCGGAAGCCTGCAAGCATTTTCGAACTGTCGCAGATTTCAGGCGTGGGTACCCGCAAGCTGGAGGCTTATGGGCAGCCGTTTCTGGAGACGATTGCCGGATATTCCCGCTGAACAGGGTTGCGCCGCGCACCGCCAATGCCGATAAGGCGCGCAGGCCAGGAAAGGACGCCGCCATGCTCAAGACCCTCACTGACGACATCTTCGTCGCGCCGCAAATTTCCATCGCGGACATAGAGACGGCCAAGGCGCTCGGCGTGACCCTGGTGGTCAATAATCGCCCGGATCACGAGTCCCCCGATCAGCCCGAGGGGCTGGAGATCGAAGCCGCCGCGAGGGAAGCTGGCCTGGACTATGTGGCTATCCCCGTTACGCATGCAGGCTTTTCGGCCTGGCAATTGGATGAGATGGAAAAGGCGCTTTCGGAAACCAGCGGGAAGGTGCTCGCCTTCTGCCGTTCGGGTACGCGCAGCACGCTCCTTTGGGCGCTCACCCGTGCAAGGGCAGGCGACAATTGCGACAAGTTGAGCGCTCTTGCCGCAAAGGCAGGTTATGACCTGACGCCCATCCGGCCGATGATGGACGCTCTTTCGGCTGGCCGCTGAGCGGCCGATTATTTCCCTCGACTGTGGCTGTAATGCCGCAACTTTGGTCGCTGCTCCTATTGGGAAAAAATCAGTCCTCTCTTATGGCGACATGCACATAAAAGAGAGGACATAATGAGAAAGCTGCTGCTGGGCGCCGCGGTCGCCGCCCTGTTCCCCCTGCCTGCATTTGCGCAAAGCGATCAGCCGATCATCGTTACAGGGGAGGGATTGCCGCTGCCGCCCGGAACGCCAGCCTATGGCAGCGTGGTCATTGACCGGGAGCGGCTGACGAACGATGCCAGCAATCGGATAGAGGATGTCCTGCGGGACATAGCGGGCTTTGCGCAGTTCCGCAGGAGCGACAGCCGCTCCGCCAATCCATCGGCCCAGGGTGCGACGCTGAGAGCCTTGGGCGGCAATGCATCCAGCCGGGCGCTGGTGTTGCTTGACGGCGTTCCCCAGGCCGATCCCTTTTTCGGCTATGTGCCCTTCACCGCGCTGGTGCCCGAGCGGCTGTCGCTGATCCGGGTCACCCGGGGCGGCGGAGCGGGAGCTTTTGGCGCAGGGGCGGTTGCCGGCACAATCGAGATGGCGAGCGCCGGTAGAAACCTGCTGCCCAATATCTCAGCCAGTGCCTTTTACGGCAGCCGTGATTCTACCGAGCTTTCAGCCACAGTCACGCCGGACCTGGGCGAAGGCTTTGTGTCCCTTTCCGGCCGCTGGGACAGGGGAGACGGGTTCCAAACGACCCCGGAGGATCAGCGTAGCGCCTTTACCGTTCCTGCGGCCTATGATGGCTGGTCGGTGGGCCTGCGCGCCGTGGCACCCATATCCGATGACCTGGAGCTGCAGGCGCGGGGCCTCATCTTCCGGGACGAGCGCACCCTGCGCTTTGCGGGCGCCGACAACAGCTCGGAAGGACAGGATGCCTCCATTCGGCTGGTGGCGAAGGGACCTTGGCAGGTCGATGCGCTGGCCTATGTCCAGGCGCGGAATTTTTCGAACATCGTGATCAGTTCGACGACGTTCCGGAAAACGCTGGATCAACGGAATACGCCTTCAACGGGCTTGGGCGGCAAGGTTGAGGTGAGGCCTCCAGTGGGCGGGTCGCATGTGCTCCGGCTGGGCACGGACGTTCGCCTTGCGCAGGGCGACATGTATGAGGATGCCTTTAACGCCACCACCGGCATTGTAACGGCGCGGCGTCATGCGGGGGGTGACACCAGCACGCTCGGCTTCTTCGTGGAAGACGACTGGACCATCGGCAGGCTGGTTCTGACTGGTGGAGCGCGGCTCGACCGGTGGACCATCAGCAATGGCTTTTTCCGGCAGACCGGGATGGCGAACATCGGCAACCGCTTTGCCGATCGCGATGGATGGCGGGCGACGGGGAGGGCGGGGGTCCTGTTGAATGCCAGCGAAGCGCTGTCGCTGCGGGCAGCTGCCTATACCGGTTTTCGCCTGCCGACCCTCAATGAGCTTTATCGTCCCTTCACCGTCTTTCCTGTAACCACGCAGGCGAATGCTGCTCTGAAGCTTGAGCGGCTGAAGGGCGTGGAGGCTGGGATAGATCTGCGCCCGCTCGACGGCGTTACGCTGGGAGTGACCGCCTTCTACATCAAGCTGGAAGACGCCATTGCCAATGTCACCGTGGGCACCAATCTACGCCAGCGCCAGAATGTCGATGCCATTGTGGCCAAGGGAGTCGAGTTCACCGCCGCGGCGAAGATTCGCGATATCTTCCTGTCCGCATCCTATGCCTATAGCCATAGCGAAGTGAAGGCGTCAGCTACGCAGGCGGCGCTGGATGGCAAGGCGCCTGCACAGAGCCCACGCCATATGGCAAGCGCAACGCTCGGCTGGGCCCCGGCTTCCGGGCCGGCGCTGTCCGCGACTATGCGCTATGTGGGCAAGCAATATGAGGACGACTTGCAGACTGATGTTCTACCTGATGCGCTGACCGTGGATGGCGTCGCCAGCCTTCCCATCGCCCCCGGGCTGCGCGTTGTTGCGCGGGCGGAGAATATCTTAGATGAGGAAGTGGTGACCCGCAATGTAGCGGGCAGCATTGATCTTGGCACGCCAAGGACGCTGTGGCTCGGAGTGCGTTTCGAGCGGTGATGGGGCGTTT
>DATEFI010000294.1:0-2381 GCA_035280705.1 Rhizorhapis sp.
CCGGAACCCAGAACGATCAGGTCGAATGTGTCAGCCATGGAAACTCCCTGCGCGCGACCGCTTCCTTCGTCGGCACGCGTTCTCAATAAGAACTATGATTTAGGCAAGCATCCCGAGCGGGTTTTCCACCAGTTCCTTGAACGCCTTCATCAGCCTTGCGCCATCGGCGCCGTCGATGGCCCGGTGGTCGAAGCTGCCCGTTGCGGACATCACGGTTGCGATCTGCAGGGCATCGTCAATGACATAAGGGCGCTTGTCCCCGGCACCGATCGCCATGATCATGCCCTGGGGAGGATTGATGACGGCTTCGAATTGCTTGATGCCGAACATGCCCATGTTGGAAAGCGAGGCTGTGCCCCCCTGATATTCATGCGGCGCGAGTTTCCCGTCCTTGGCCCGCTGGGCGAGATCCTTCATCTCGGTCGAGATGGCGGCAACGCCCTTGCTGTCAGCGCCGGTTATCACGGGGGTTATGAGCCCCGCCGGTATCGAGACCGCGACGGAAATGTCCGCGCGGGAGAATTTCAGCATCTTGTCGCCGGCAAATTGCACATTGCACTCGGGCACCTGCATCAGCGATGCCGCCAGCGCCTTGATCAGCAGGTCATTGACCGACAGCTTGACTCCGCGCCCCGCGAGGCCGGCATTGAGTTCGCCGCGAAGCTTGAGCAGCTTGTCGAGCTGAACATCGACCGTGAGATAAATATGCGGAATGGTCTGCTTGGATTCGGTGAGACGCCGGGCAATGGTCTTGCGCATGCTCGAGAGCTTGACCGCCTCGTGCGGAATGCCGAAATCCTGCGACGTCACAGGTGCCGGAGCGGGCGCGGCTTCCGGGACCGCCTTGGCCACGGCTTCGGGGGCCGCCTGCGCCACAGCCTTGCCTGTCTCCACATCCGCCTTGATGATGCGTCCCGCCGGACCCGAGCCGGTAATGGCCGAAAGGTCCAAGCCCTTTTGCTCAGCCAGACGCCGGGCCAAAGGACTGGCTTTGATCCTGTTTTCCGGCTGAGGCGCCGAAACCGGCTTCGCCGGAACCGGATCGTGCCGGGGCTCCGAAATAGGAGCTGGCGCCGCATCGGCCTGCACCTTTGCCTTGGGCGCTTCAGCGACAGGAGTACCGACATTGCCGGTATCCTCCCCCTCTTCGGCCAGAACCGCAATGACGGTGCCGACCTTCACATTATCCGCGCCTTCCGGGATCAATATCTTGGCGACCGTTCCCTCATCCACGGCCTCGAACTCCATCGTCGCCTTGTCGGTCTCGATCTCGGCGAGCAGATCCCCGGCCGAAACGGTGTCACCCTCCTTCACCAGCCATTTGGCCAGGGTGCCTTCCTCCATCGTTGGTGAAAGGGCGGGCATTTGGATGTTGATTGCCATGGGGAGCCGGTGCCTCTCTTTATTTGATTCCGCAACGAATGCCCGTTACTTGACGGTTTGAAGCCGCCGGTCAAGGCCAAGGCTTGAACTGACGCCGATTATGGCGCAAATTCCGCCAGAAAAAGGCCCGGAGGATGCCTGATGAGAACCTATTTGGTTGTTGTCGACGAGACAAAGGAGGCAAGCGTCGCGCTACGCTTCGCCGCCCGCCGCGCCGCTAAAACCGGGGGATCGGTCAAGATCGTGGCCCTGGTTCCCCCTCCCGAATTTGTCCAATGGGGTGGGGTTCAGGCCACAATTGAAGAAGAAGCCCATCAGCGCGCCGAAGCCCTTGTGGCAGGAGCCGCCGGATCGCTGATGGAGGAAACGGGCATCCGGCCTTCCATCACCGTCCGCTCGGGCGATCCGGTGCAGGTCGTCCGAAAGATGCTGATGGAGGACAGCCAGATTGCCGCGCTGGTGCTCGGCGCTGCGGCCACAGGCGCTCCTGGCCCCCTGGTGAGCCATTTCGCTGGAAATGACGCCGGGTCCCTGCCCTGCCCCGTCATGGTCATTCCGGGTTCATTGAGCCGTGAAGCGATTGACCGGCTGAGCTAGCCCCCCCTTATTCCGCCGCTTGCGCGAATTCCCCGAGAGGCAGCTCTCCAGCCAGGCCCTCCGCCAGCTCCAGCACGATCCGCTGCAGTCTCGCAAGGCCCGATGCGGGCCATCTTAACGAGGCATCGAGATAGAGCGAGCGGTCGATCTCAAGCTGAAGCGCGTGGATGTTGCGCGATGGAGCGCCATGCCGTTCAAGCAGGTAATTGCCAGGATAGGGATGGTTCTGCGCCGCCTTCAGCCCATGTGCCGTGGCGATCTCCGCGGCGAGACTGGACAGGCGCGCTCCCGCGCTCCGCCCGAAACGGTCGCCGATCACCACGGCAGGAGCGCTCTCCTGCCCCAGCGACAAGGGCGGCATGCTGTGGACATCGAGCAATATCGCAAGCCCAAATCGCTCG
>DATEFI010000295.1:0-5001 GCA_035280705.1 Rhizorhapis sp.
CATATTGGGTCTGACGATCGAAACCGTCAGCCGGCAGTTGTCCGAGATGAAAAGAACGGGCGTCATTGCTCTTCCCGATCGCCGCACGGTCGAGATACGCGACCGCCAACGGCTGGAAGCGCTCGCCGAACAGGCATAAACTCCAGCGGCTCCGATGGAAATTGCCTCCGACTCTTTAGGTTGTTTTTTGTAACTGTATAGTTCAAAAAATTATCAGAACGATTCGCTGAGGAGAGCCGCCATGCCGAAGATGATTTTCGTGAACTTGCCTGTCATCGATCTTCCCCGTTCCACCGACTTTTATCAGGCCATCGGCGCCAGGCGCGATGAGCGTTTCTGCGATGAAACTGCGTCCTGCATGGTTTTGTCGGACACAATTTTCGTGATGCTGCTGACCCATGAGAAATTCGGGCAGTTCACGCCAAAGAAAATCACCGACGCATGGAAGGAAACGGAGGTGCTGCTCTGCGTTTCCGAAGAAAGCCGGGCCGGTGTGGACGCAACCGTCGAAAAGGCGCTTGCCGCTGGCGCGAAGGAACCCCGCGCCCCACAGGATTTCGGCTTCATGTATAACCGCAGCTTTGAGGATCTCGACGGCCACATCTGGGAAATCGTGTGGATGGATGTGGAAGCTGCGATGGCGGGCGGACTGGAACAAATCCAGTCATGATTTAGCGCGTCGTACGCTTCATATGAACCAAATCCGTTCGGGCCGAGCCTGTCGAAGCCCGAACGGCCTTGGTTCAGATTAAACGCATGATGCCTCTAAGACAGATAGGTTCCCATTTTCGCCCGATTGATGGAGTGGTGCCGGGGACAGCCATGCCCGGGCAGATCTTCACTCTGCCCGAGCGACTCCCTCATCAGCCATAAGCTGCTGCAGTTCGCCGGCTTCGAACATTTCCATCATGATATCGCTGCCTCCGACAAACTCGCCCTTCACATAGAGCTGCGGGATAGTCGGCCAGTCGGAAAATTCCTTTATGCCCTGCCGCACTTCCTGATCCTGAAGCACGTCAACGCTGCCATAGGCGACACCCAAATGGTCGAGAATGGCCACCGCGCGGCTGGAAAAGCCGCATTGGGGGAAAAGCGGCGTGCCCTTCATGAACAGCACAACATCAGCGGAATTCACGATTTCCCCAATGCGCGCCTGGACGGCGTCGGTCATATTCTGCTCCAGTCTACAAAATGGCCCGTGACGCGCCGGGCAAAAGCTGCATGATCGTTAGTTGGGGACCGCCGTCGTCAGTTGCAAGGCGTGCAGCACCCCGCCCATCCGGCCGCCGAGAGCAGCATATACTGTCTGATGCTGCTTCACCCGGCTCATCCCCCGGAAAGTTTCCGACACCACACGCGCGGCATAATGATCGCCGTCACCTGCCAGGTCGGTGATCTCGACCTCGGCATCCGGGATCGCCTGCCGGATCATGTTTTCGATTTCCTGCGCGGCCATCGCCATCAGGCACGTTCCTTATTGAGAGGCTTCGATAAACTGGCGCCGCGCTTCGACGGCCTTTTCCTCGAGCGCGCTGCGCACCATGAGATCGTCGGCTTCCACGCCCGCGGAGGTGAGGTCGCCAAGCACCTTGCGAATCACATCCTCATCGCCCGCTTCCTCAAAGTCCGCCTGAACCACGGCCTTGGCGTAGGCGTCTGTTTCTTCGCGGGTAAGCCCCATTTTCGCGGCGGCCCATTCTCCCAGCAAGCGATTGCGCCTGGCGTTGATCTTGAATTGCATCTCCGCATCGCGCGCGAATTTCGCCTCAAAAGCCTTTTCCCGATCCTGGAAGCTCGTCATCTGCCCGTCCTGTCTTGTCAACCTAAGTTCCAACGGAAATAGGCGGGACACAGAGATTACGCAACGGGTTGGATGACCGCTCCAGCAACATAAAATCGGACCTGCCCGGGGGTAGGGGCAGGTCCGATCACCTATGCTGCAAGGACTTCAGGGCGTTAGTCCCTGGGGTGAGACTTCACCCATTCAAGCACAGGTTCAGGGCGGGTTTCGCCATAGGGGTCATCGTCCGAGCCAATGTCGTTGATGCCGGGTTCCTCGAACCAGGCGACGATTTCGCCGTCGTCGGCCACCATTGCATAGCGCCAGCTGCGGTCGCCAAAGCCAAGATGATCCTTTTTGACCAGCATGCCCATGCGGCGCGTGAAATCTCCCGATCCGTCCGGCAGCAGCTTCACTTGATTTATGCCGAGGTGCTTGCCCCACTGGTACATGACGAATGCATCGTTGACAGACACGCAATAGACCTCGTCCGTGCCAGCGGCCTTGAAGTCGTCATAGATGCGCTCGAAAGCCGGACATTGCTCATTCGAGCAGGTCGGAGTGAAGGCGCCGGGAAGGGAGAAGACCACTATGCGCTTGTTCCTGAACAGGTCGCCAGTGCGCACATCCTGCCAGCGGAAGGGATTGTCCCCGCCGATGCTTTCGTCGCGAACGCGGGTTTTCAGAACAACGTCGGGAACCTGACGGCCAAGCATGATGAACTCCTTGTTTGCTGTGAGAGGCTTTCAACATGAAAAACGCCTTCCCGGCAAACGGAGTTTCGCTGCCAGACTGATTGATGCAATCGATCAATCTGATGTACCAAGAGAGCCCGTTCAGTGGCGGGTTCTCGCCACGCGGCAATGTTCGTGAACGGTCTGACGGAAAAGTTCGCTCGCCATGGTGCGGCGCGCATTGGGCCAGCCCTCGCTGATCAGCGCACGCTCTACGTCAAGCGCTGCGGTATAACGGCCGCTGTCGGCCAGTGCGAGGGCGCGGTCGCGTACCGCGCGTTCGGCCTTGTTTTCGGTGATGTTCATATTGCCCTCCTGCAGAAAGAACAGACGGCGGGATAACGCTTGGGGCAGCCGAGGTTTCCTCTTCGACTGCGGGCGGCTCTCGCCTTTTTTATCACGAAAGGCGCTAACGTAAAAATGGGGGATTCCCCCTCCCCCTTGGTTGCAATAAGGTCGAGGGATGACTGATTATTCCGCTCTATTGAAGCCCGACACCGGACAACCGGCGCGTTCCATCCACCTTGTTGATGACAAAGGCTTTGCCGCTTGGCTGAAGGAACAGCCAGCCCGCAGCCGGGCCGCCATCGCCGCCCAGAAGTTCAGCGGAAAAGGTACGGAAACGGCCATTCTTCCTGGAGACAAGGCCGATGAATGGTCGGTGGTTCTGGGTGTAGCGAATGTTGAAAAGCTCTCTAGCTGGTGCCTTGCGAAGGGGGCGGAGGCGCTCCCCGAGGGCAACTATCGCCTGGAAAATCTTCAGCCCGGACCCGCCATGCTCGGCTGGCTGACGGCCCAATACCGGTTCGACCGGTACAAGAAGAGCGACAAGATAACAGGACCTCGCATCCTGCTGACCAGCGAGCCCGGCAGGATTGACGAAATGGTTCGGCTTGCGGAAGCGACTTCACTGGTCCGCGATCTGGTCAACACCCCTACCGCCGACATGGGGCCGCCGCACCTTCAGGCGGCGGCGGAAGCGATGGCCAAGGAATTTGGCACGAAAATCGTCGTGACGCACGGTGATGAACTGGAAAATGGATTTCCGCTGATCCACGCCGTCGGCCGCGCCGCTGCAAAGGATTTTGCTCCCCGGCTCATTGAAATGAGATGGGGCAATAGCAAGGACCCGAAGGTGGCCATCATCGGCAAGGGCGTCTGTTTCGACAGCGGCGGCCTCGACATCAAGCCTTCCAGCGCCATGCGGCTGATGAAGAAGGATATGGGCGGGGCGGCGCATGCACTTGCCCTCGCCCGTCTCATCATGGGTGCAAGACTGCCAGTGCAGCTTCACCTACTCATTCCGGCGGTGGAAAATGCGATCGGCGGAAATGCCTTCCGGCCGGGCGATGTGCTGGCGAGCCGCAAGGGTACGACGGTGGAGATTGGCAATACCGATGCCGAGGGGCGCCTTGTCCTCGCCGACGCGCTGACCCGCGCAGGTGAAGAAGGGCCGGAACTGGTGCTGGACTTCGCGACGCTGACGGGTGCGGCGCGTGTGGCCCTTGGACCCGACCTGCCGGGGCTTTTCGCCAATGACGACGCGCTGGCGGACCAACTGACCTGTGCCGGGACCGAGGCGGATGATCCGCTATGGCGATTGCCGCTTTGGGCGCCCTATGGCGACATGCTGAAATCCGACATCGCCGACATCAACAATGCCGGTGAAGGCGGCTTTGCAGGCGCGACCACGGCGGCGCTCTTTCTGCAGAAATTCGTACCTGAAGGGGTCAAATGGGCGCATTTCGACACCTTCGCCTGGCGGCCCACTGCCAAGCCAGGCCGGCCAAAGGGCGGCGATGCCCTGGGGCTGAGAGCAGCCTGGGGCATGCTGTCGGAGCGCTATGGGTGATTGGAGCGGGATTTTTCCCTCTCCAGTGGGAGAGGGAACGGGTGGTCGCGGGGCAAAGGTCATAACCTCGGCGGTCCGCTTTTCCATATGACCTTGAGCAGATCAGCATATGTGCCCCCGACCAAAGGGGTGCCCTTTGGTGCCCTGATGTCCTGGCTATCCACCACCACGGTCGCGGGCGTCTTGGATTCCATGAGGAAAATTGGCGTCGGCTTTGTTGACCGCACCACCAGCTTGCCGATCGTCACATTGCTGACCCCGTTATAAAGCCCGATATGCGCCGCCGAGCCGGTGCCGCCATGCTTTACGGGATCGATGCTTTCGAAGGTCCCGATCTTTGCATCCTCCCATAGCCTGAGGCTTCTGGTGCATCCCTCCACCCTCACCCGGTCGATAACGACATTGGTTGCCTTGCTGTCGATCCCGCCATCGCTGCAATTGCGGATCACCAGGTCGCGCAGCACGACATCGTGTACGCGCCGTTCCATGCTGATCCCGTCGGCGTTCCAATATTTCTTCTGGTTGGGAAGCTCGGTCAGGACATTCTCGATGACGCCGCGTTCAACAAGAACGTTATGGACATCATCCAGCATCCCGATACCGACAGGAATATCGCCCTGGAAGCGATTGGGCCC
>DATEFI010000296.1:0-2549 GCA_035280705.1 Rhizorhapis sp.
TGCAGGGTCAGATTTTTGAAGATCACTTGCCAGGCCCTCCGGTGACCGGGATGAGGACCGACCGGCTCCGGAAGAGGTGAAGAGCCCATAATCGCGACGATGTCATCATACAGCGGTAGCCCGCCGTGGAAACGCCACCGCGCTGCGGGCGGACGATAGTCTCGTTCGATCGCCTTCAGGCGTTCGTCCAGATGGCTCCACGATTGCAGAGTCACTGCGTCCCGGGTCGCGGCCAATTCGGCTTGGCTGTACTCCAGGTATTCGAGTTCCTCCTGATCGGCCCACGCGAATTTCCAAATCGGATGAAACCCCCACTGCTGCCATTGTCGGAGCAGCAGCGATGTCCTCGAACCTGGAAGTTTCATCCCGAACCCCTTGTAGAGGTCTGCATAGCGATCCAGCCATGCATCGTGAGAATGCGAACGAAACCATTCCCATGCCGACAAGCGCGCAGCGCGCTCTGCCTGGACGACACGCGGCATCTGGGCGAGCATCCGCGGGTCAAGCGCCGCCTGTTGCAGTTCGGCCAACTGATTTTCAGTCCAGCCGCGTGTCTGCAGCGCATCCCAATGGGCATCGATGCTCAAGCCAAGGATGGCCCCGCGGATCGTGCAGGTCATCAGCGTCGGTTCATCGGCATAGAGACGGACGGCCGCGGACAGCGCCACGAGATTCTTCAGCGCTCCGTTCAGGTTGCCGCGGTGCAAGTCGTGGATGACCGCAGCGTGAAGCGTCTGGGCACCCGACCGCGCTCGGAAGAAGTTTGGAATGGCATCCATTCGATTCAGGACGTCGTCACCCAAGGATGTGGGTGCCTGCTTCATCAGTTGACGCAGGTGTTCCAACTCCACGCTGGCGTTGTTGATGGCGGTGTCGAACTGCGCCCACGTGTTCGTACCCTTTCTGATCGGCCTCGGCTCCCGGCTGCCCCTTCTGGCCCTGCCTGGTTCGTCTGGCACTATTGCGGAGATCCGCCCGGAGAAGGCGGTCAGTTCAGCAGGCAACTGCCGCATGGCCTGAGACAGGTCGCTCGAGTTTAGCCGGACCCTTTCGTCAGGCTTGGGCCAGAAGGCTGCCAGCTCAAGTGATTCGCCCTGTGCGGCCCGTTGTTCCCGCCAAGCTTGCAACGCATTCTGTCCGCGCCACCGTTCAATCAACAAGGCTCCCGCCACTACGACCAGCAGGCATCCGCACAGGACCACTGCGACGCGCGCCATATGCCTGGCCGTCGATTGGAAATTCAAGGTGGGCGTTGTCATGGTCTTCTCTCCATCGGCAGGACAGCAATTATGGAAAGGAGGGTTGTCTTCAAGTCGTCCTCGTCCTCGAAACTTCACTTTGAGGCAAAGAAAACAAGGATCTGGAACGAAAAACGAAAGACAAAGGATCGAGGACGAGGACGAGGACGAGAGCACGGGGCGATGATCCATGCAACTCCAGCGCCAACGGCGCGCGATACCTCAGCCCAGGCCATCGGCCTGGGTAACGATGGCGAATAGATATGCGGCCTGAAGGGACGCTATAGGCCATGTGCGTCGATCACGTTTCGCCCATCATTTGGTTTTTGACCGCGGCAATTCGAGCCACGACGGCGCAGACGATCCCGGCCCTTCAGGCCTCAACGTTCTTTATCCCTACGGACCCAGGCCGCTGGCCTGGGCTGAGGTATCGCGCGCCGTTGGCGCTGCAGCAAAACCGGCCTTGCTCACCTAATTTCTCACCCACTTCCAACCGCACCCGGGAGCGCTGGGTCCGACCGGCCAGCCGCCACGCTTTCACTACAAGATGGCGGCTGCTATCATCAAACCCGCGTGCGTATGAACACACTTTTCACCATCGGCTTCACGCACAAGTCCGCGGAGGACTTCTTCACGCGGCTGCGCAAAGCTGGGGTGAAGCGCGTTGTGGACGTGCGGCTGAACAATGTTTCGCAGCTCGCCGGCTTCAGCAAGCGGGACGACTTGCAGTATTTCCTGAAAACTATTCTTGGTATCGACTACATCCATCTGCCCGTTCTCGCGCCCACGCAGGATTTCTTGGACGAGTTCAAAAAGAACAAAGGCGACTGGAAAGTTTACGAGGACAAGTTTCTCCGACTCATTGAAGCCCGGCAGATTGAAAAGCAGGTGCCGAGGGAGGTTCTGAGTGAAGGCTGCTTATTGTGCAGCGAGGACAAGCCGCACCATTGCCACCGGCGGCTCGTGGCGGAATACCTGCGCGACAAATTGGGAGATATCAGGATAGGGCATCTGTAGAACGGCGTGGAGCGAGGATCAGACCGAACCAGATCAACCAAGCGTCGCTTTGCGGTCACATCTCGACATTAATCTTGATTCTACTGAAAACCCGCTGTTTTGCGTTAGGCAGTCGCGGTTGTCTATCCCGAAGGGATTACAGATGGTAGCCGGAGGTCGCAGCGCAGCGAAGACCTCCGGAAGGATTCATCAAGAGTATTTCGCACCCCGGAGGGGTGCCAGAGATTGGCGATGGACGAGTCACCAACGCGGCCATTGGACGGTCAAGCAATGACGAATGATGCCTTTGATTGT
>DATEFI010000297.1:0-3320 GCA_035280705.1 Rhizorhapis sp.
GATAGCTTCCATCAGCGCCCTCGGACGAGGCGGCAGTATGGATTCGGAGCGCAGCCATCGCCTTTTCATCGGGCCTGTCCATCCGCACCACTTTGTGGGGAATCCCGGCATAGCGGCATAGCTCCGCCGGAATTCGCAGATCACCGGTATCCACGCCAGGAAAACGTTGCGTAATGGCCTCGAACTTGACGTCGGCGGCCAGCAGAGCAGCAAAGAGCGTGCGGGAATCCAGGCCGGCCGTAAGCGCCAGATAAACCTTGTCGTGCGCTTCCTCGACCTGTTTCAAGACGTGAAGGAGGCCGGAGCTCAACATGTGCGCTGCCTGTTCCGCAGAGCCGGATGTGACGACCTCTCGTGGAAAGAACTCGACCGCCACATGCGGAATATCCAACATTTGGTCCCGCATGAGCCGGGCAACGCCCGCTACCCTGCTGCCGGGGCTTGGAATCCAATTCAGGCCGACCTTCCATTTTAGTTCGATCGGAAGAGGGTCGGCCTCCGCCAAATGCGCGGCCAAAGCCGGGCTCGATGTTACAAAAGGCCGAAGCGCGCTTCCACCATAATATAGCGACATCAAGCCAGCAGCGTCTGTTTGCACATAAGGCCAGTTCAAGATTGCGAAGCGACCGGCAACATCGTGGCGTTCCATGCTTCCCGGGACGCTTGAGAAGCATCGTCCCACTATGGTGGTTTCGCCGGTCTCATTCCTGATCGGCTGGATGGGCAGATCAGCCTGATAGGAAAGGATGAACCCGTCGGGAAGATCAATGTGGCGCCAATCAGACCCAAATTCGTACCGGGAGCGGGCAATGCAAAATTGCCGCTTATGTAGCGCGATGCTCAAGCCAGCCTCTCCCAATCGCCTTGATACTGACGGACAGTTGATGCTGTCCCCGTTGCGTTAAACAGGTGATGGCGAAGCTGGTGTTACGTTCAAAGGGAAATTAGGTATAGTAATTCGTACGAACAATGCTTTCATATAAACATCTACCGGACAGGGATTGGCTTCACTCAGCCGCGCGCCCGCAGGAATTCGATGACTTCGCTGGTATGCTGTCGCTGGATCAGCAGGGATGCTGCAGCATAGACCGTTCCTCCGAGCGCCACCATCATGAACATTCTTGTCCAGAGGGAGCCCCAGGTCACCTCCTCGATGGCGAGCATGATGGCCAGCATCATCAGGCATGCCGCCAATACGGGGCGTCCGACGTCACTAAGGAATGACCAGTCGAAACGCCCCAGCAACCGGCGCGGGAAGAGCAGATAGCCAAGAACGAAAAGGCACGCATGTATTCCGGCCAGCGTTGCGCTCACCACCACAAGCGAGCCCGTGAATTTCGACACCACGATGATGGTGAGCGGCACTATGCAGAGCAACACCAGACCCCAGTAAAAGGGCCATTTGTACTTTTCCTTCGCCAAGATAAGGCCGATGTTGATGTTGGAGGCCGAACGGAACAGCGCCACGACCGTCAGCACCTGCACGACGGGGATGACCGGCTGCCAGCGAGGGCCAAGGAGCGCTGGCACCAGCAAAGGCGCGATCACCGCCAATCCGAGCAGCAGCGGCGCATTGACGCAGACCAGCAAGCGCAGCCCCTTGCGATATCCCTTGAGCAGCTTGCCATTATCATTCTTCACCTTGGCGAAGATCGGGAAAGACACCTGGGTGAGAATGGGGTTGATGCGCTGAAAGGGCTGCATCGCCAGATTGAAGGCCAGGTTATAATAGCCCAGTGCCGCGGGCCCAAGAAAGGCTCCGATAGAGAGCTGGTCCACCCGGGAATTGAGGGCATAGATCAGCGAGGCCCCGACCCTGTAGGCGCCAAAGTGCAATAATTCAGTGATCTCCGAGAGTCTTCCCCAGCGGCCCGGAAGCCAACGCTGCTGGACAGCGATGCCCCACAAAAGCAGATTCATGCCAAGCTGCGCGGCGAGATTGGCGAAAATCAGTGCCCAGGCCCCATATCCGGCGACCGCCAGCCATACTGCGACCACCAACCCGGCCAATTGGGTAGCGGTCCGAAAAAGAGCGAGCTGGCGCAGCATCATTTCGCGGCGCATGAGCGCGTCGAACTGCACCACCAAAGCGCCGGACAACAATATCAACCCCATGACCCGCGCCATGCCGGTCAGATCGACCGTAGTGAACAGGCCGCCAAACCAGGGGGCCAGGACGAAGAGCAAGGCGTAAATCGCCACCCCTACGGCCACATTGACCCAATATAGCGTCGAAAGCTGCCGGCGAGTGGCTTCGGACTTGACCACGAGCACGTCGGAGAAACCGACCCTTACAAACACATTGCAGATTTCCAGAATGACCAGCAGCAGCGCGACAGCGCCAAAGTCCGAGGGCTTCAGGTAGCGAGCCAGAACTGAGATCTGAACGACGCTGATCAGGGCGGTGGCAATGGAGGCGAAAGTCGTCCACTTCGCGCCACTGGCGGCCTGGCGCGTCAAACTGGCCCCCATCAGCCGTGCCTCGCCTTCGTGATTGGCTCCGCCGCCATCTCAGCCGGAGCTCGATTACCGGGCGCCGTCAGGGGCGGGAAGAAATTCCAGGGATCGCCTTTTACATCCATATATTCGTAGAGCGCCCTCACCTCTGGAGCCAGCTGTTCGCGTATCTCCTGCATCTCGCGGGCCGTAAGGTCGGTATGATCGAACTCAGGATTGGGCAACCTGTTCACCAGCGCCCGCAATTCGAGCCGCAGCTCCGAAGGGATCATATCCTTCACCTTGGACGGCACAAGACGACCGAAGCGTTTGCTCCAGGGATGATAGATGGTCTTTCCTGCACGGCTATTCTGCTTCGCCGCGTGAAGCTCGATCGGTATGTCGGGGGGAACGCCAAGGAATGCGAACACCTCGCGGAGTGTCCCCGGAACGTCGGCAATGAATTTCTCGAACAGAATCACCTTGATGGCCTCGTCCGCAAAATAGGTACGGAAATTGCTCAAATTGGTCCAGTAACGGCACCCGTCCAGAAAGGTGGGATAAGTGAACACCGCCTCACGATAGGCACGGGGCATTTTCATCGGGAACAGCTTTTGTTCCGCCCAATGACCGGTGCAGAGCGTCTGCGCCCAGAGGGACTTGAAACGCGCGAAAGGCTCGCGGACCAGATAGATGATCCTTGCGTCTGGAGAGAGACGGTGAATGTCGCGCGGCACGTTCGAAAACGGCCGCGTCTCCGAATAAGCCGGGCTGGACTCGCCCCGCCACATATGACCGGCCCCTTCGTGGAACATGGCCAGATATTCCTCCACATGATCTGCATGATCGGGACGAATGAAATAGCAGTGTTCCTTTTTTCGTGA
>DATEFI010000298.1:0-8131 GCA_035280705.1 Rhizorhapis sp.
CCCCGGAGCAATCCCTTACGTGCGCAACATCACCATATTGACGCTTGGACTTGCGCTTGGCGCCGGCGGATGCGCTGCCGGGCCGGACTATCGCGCCCCTGGCCAGGCGGCCCTGGGTGTGCCGGAACAATATTATCAGGCCCAGGGGAACGCGATCACGGACGCCGAATTGGCGAACTGGTGGACGCAACTTGGCGACCCGACGCTCAACGCCCTCATCGAAAAGGCCATAGCGGCCAATCTTGACATCGCACAGGCCAAGGCACGGCTGCGTCAGGCGCGTGAATCGCTGGTGCAATCCCGTTCGCAATGGTTTCCGACGGTAGAAGGCTCGGCAGGGGCAGGCCGCGACTTTGACAGCGATGCGAAGGACAGCAGCCGCTTCACCCTGGGCGCGGACGCCGCCTGGGAAGTCGACCTGTTCGGCGGCACAGGCCGCTCGGTCGAAGCGGCGCGGGCAGACGCGCAGGCAAGCTATTATGATCTCGCCAACATCCGCACCGCTATAATTGCGGAGCTTGCCACCAACTATGTCCAGGCGAGGCTGGCGCAGGAACAGATCGGCATCGCCCGCAACACGCTGGACATCCAGACCGAAAATCTGAACATCGCAGGCTGGCGCGTGCAGGCGGGTCTTGTCTCGTCGCTGGATGAAGAAAGCGCCCGCGCCCAGCGCGCCCAGACCGCCGCCAGCATTCCAGCGCTTGAAAGCAGCTATCGCGCGGCGCTCAACCGCATAGCGGTCCTGACCGGCGAAGCGCCTGGCGCCGCCACTAAATCGCTTGAGGAAGGCGGCCCCATTCCGGCTGCCCCCACTAATCTTGCGACCGGTATTCCTGGCGACACGCTCCGCCAGCGGCCGGACGTCCGCAGTGCCGAGCGCACGCTTGCCGCCGAAACTGCCCGCATCGGCGTTGCAAAGGCGCGACTCCTCCCCTCGCTTCAGATCACGGGCAATGTCGGCACCAGCGCCCTTTCTGTCGGCAAGCTCACCGATGTGATTACCGGAGGGCTCTTCGCCAGCCTGGCGCAGATCATCTTCGACGGCGGCCAGCGCGCCTCGGAGGTGCGGGCGCAGCGAGCCGCAGCGCAAGGCGCTTTCGATGCCTACAAGAAAAGCGTGCTGACGGCCCTTGAGGATGTGGAGAACGCCCTTTCCGCCGAGCAATCGGCCCGGGGACGGACGGAGCAATTCGCAATAGCCCTTGACGCTTCGAGCAACAGCGCGCTTCTAGCCCGCAGCCAATATCAGGCTGGGCTGACAGATTTTCAGACCCTACTGACTGCCGAGCAATCGCTGCTCTCCGCGCGCGATGGCCTTGCCAGTGCCCAGGCCGACCAGGCCCTCGCACTGATACAGCTATATAGCGCGCTTGGCGGCGGATGGCAGACGATGGACGGAACCACTCAATGAACGACGAAAGCAGAACAATAACCGATACGCAGGATGGCATAGACCTCCACGAATTTCTGGGCGTGAAGCCGGAACAGCCGTGGAAGAAATGGGCCGTGCGTGGCGGCATTGGCGCCCTGCTGGTCATCCTGCTCTTCTTGCTGTCCCGTTGTTTTTCGAGCGGCGATGCAACGCAATATGCGACTGAAGATCTGCAGCGGGGGAACCTGACGGTTACCGTTTCTGCTACCGGCAATCTGAAACCGATCAATCAGGTGGACGTGGGCTCTGAGCAGTCGGGCCTCATCACCGATGTCTATGTCGACGTGAACGACCGGGTGGCAAGGGGCCAGATCCTGGCCAGCCTCGATACATCACGCCTCATCGACACCGTGAACCAGGCGCGGGCCGAAGTTGCAGCCGCCGAGGCCGGAGTGGGCGAGGCGGAGGCCACGGCCGCGCAAAACAAGTCCAACCTGGATCGCCTGGAGCAGGTTTACAGGCTTTCGGGCGGCAAGGTTCCATCGAAGACGGAGCTTGATGCAGGCCGGGCCGATTCCCGGCGAGCCGTCGCGGCCGTGCGTTCCGCCCAGGCCCAGGTGCTTCAGGCGCGCGCCCAGCTTGCGACCGCCCAGACTAATCTCAACAAGGCCCTTATCCGTTCGCCTGTCACCGGCGTCGTGCTGTCACGTGACATCGAGACGGGACAGACCGTGGCGGCATCGCTTAACGCCCCGGTGCTCTTCACCATCGCCGAGGACCTGTCGCAAATGGAACTGGACGTAGATGTTGACGAAGCCGATGTGGGAGAAGTGAAGGAAGGGCAGCGAGCGGTCTTCACCGTGGACGCTTTCCCGGGTCAGACCTTCCCCGCCCGGATTGAAAGGGTCAATGTCGGTTCCAATACGACCGAGAGCGAATCTTCATCCTCGTCTTCGAGTACGGCATCGACAGGAAATGTGGTTGCCTACACTGCGGTTCTTTCGGTGAACAACCAGAAGCTCAACCTGCGGCCCGGCATGACCGCGACAGCCGAGATCGTCACGCGCGAGGAGAAAAAGGTCCTCCTCGTTCCGAATGCGGCGCTGCGTTTCTCACCGGAAAGGGCAGCCCGCAGCGGTCAGCAGAGGGGCGGTGTCACCAGCGTGCTGATGCCGCCTCGGCCGGGGCGGCGGGCTCGTGGCACTCAGGAAGTGACGATAGGCCGGGGAAGCAAGCAGACCATCTATGTACTGGGCGATGACGGCAAGCCCCAGCCCATCGATGTCCGCGTGGGAGAATCGAACGGCAGCCAGACCCAGGTGACCGGCAAGGACCTGAAACCTGGCATGAAGGTCATCACTGGCCAGCTCGCCAGCAGGGACAAGTAGGCTCCGTGAACAAGGCACCGCTCATTTCGCTGCGTGGCGTCACGAAGACTTTCGGAGAGGGTCCGGCCGCGTTTCAGGCTTTGAAGGGTGTTGATCTGGACATCGAGCAAGGGGACTTCATGGCCGTCATGGGTCCCTCCGGCTCGGGCAAGTCGACGACCATGAATATCCTCGGCTGCCTCGATGTACCTACGGGGGGAAACTTCACCTTTCGCGGGGTGCACGTCGAAAAGCTGAGCCGCGATGAGCGGGCGCTCTTGCGCCGCAAATATCTCGGTTTTGTATTCCAGGGATTCAATCTCCTCGCTCGGACGACCGCACTTGAAAATGTCGAACTGCCCCTGCTTTATCGCGGCGAAAGCAAGATGGCGCGCCATGAAGCCGGTATGGCGGCGCTGGAGAAAGTCGGTCTGAAGGACTGGTGGGATCATACGCCGGCGGAGCTTTCCGGAGGCCAGCAGCAGCGCGTCGCTATTGCCCGCGCTATCGTCACGCAACCCGATGTGCTGCTCGCCGACGAGCCGACCGGCAATCTGGACACGGAACGCTCCAATGAGATCATGCAGCTGCTGACCGACCTCAACCGCAACAGCGGCATTACCGTCTTGATGGTCACGCATGAGGAGGAAATGGCTGCCTATGCGCATACCGTGGTGCATTTCCGTGACGGCTTGGTCGAACGGCACCACAAAAATGGGGTGAAGGTCTAATGCTGGGCACCACCATCATCCTCGCCATCCGGGAAATCCGGCGGCACATCCTTCGCTCCTTTCTGACGATCCTTGGCATTGTGATCGGCGTATCGGCGGTTGTCACGATGGTGACGCTGGGCAATGGCGCCACTGCGGCTGTGCAGGAACAGATCAGCAGCCTCGGCGCAAATATCTTGCAGATTCGCCCAGGTCAGGGTTTCGGCCGGGGGGGTGGAGGCCCTCGCCCGCCGGATTTCAAGATGGCTGACGTCACTGCCATCGCCCAACAGATCGCTGGCGTGAAAGCCGTCGCGCCGCAGGTGCAATCCTCCACCGTGGCAGTGCGCAATGCCGCTAACTGGACCACAACGATAAACGGCACGACTTCCGACTATTTCGCCGCGCAGAAATGGGACCTGACCGAAGGCCGCACCTTCAATGCCGCCGAGGAGCAGGCCGGAAAATCGGTCTGCATCATCGGCAATACGGTTCGTTCCAATCTCTTTCCCCAGGGCGACCCCGTGGGCGAGCGCTTCCGCATCAAGGATGTGAGCTGCGAGGTCATCGGCGTGCTGGCGGTGCGCGGGCAAGGCGGCTTCGGCAATGATCAGGATGATGTCGTCATCATGCCGATCAAGACTGTTCAGCGCCGCTTCGAAGGCAATCAGGACGTGGAGTCCATAACGGTAGCGGTCGATGATGCCTATGACACTGCGGCGGTTCAGGCATCCATCGAAAAGCTGCTGCGCGAACGGCGGCATATCAACGGCGGGAAGCAGGATGATTTCAACGTTTTCGACACCAAGCAGATCAGCGACACCCTTCAGGGCACTACCCAGATACTGACGGCGCTTTTGGGTGCGGTGGCGGCGGTCAGCCTGCTCGTCGGCGGGATCGGCATCATGAACATCATGCTGGTCTCCGTCACCGAGCGCACGCGGGAGATCGGAATCCGGCTTGCGATCGGTGCGGTAGCGCGGGAAGTGCTGATGCAGTTCCTGGTGGAGGCCGTGGTGCTCGCCTGCCTTGGCGGGTTGCTCGGCATATTGATCGCGCTCGTCGCCAGCATAGTGGTGGCTCCGATGATTCAGGTGCCCTTTGCCTTTGACTGGCAGATCAACCTGCTGGCCTTCATCTTCTCCGCAGCGATCGGGGTGATCTTCGGCTTCTTCCCGGCGCAGCGGGCCGCGTCGCTCAACCCGATCGACGCCCTGCGGCACGAATGACGGGCAGCAGGCGCCTGCCCGTCGCACGGTCGAGCATGATGAGCATGTCCTGCAACAGCGGCCATTCGGCCCGGATCAGCAAGGCCGCCCAAACCAGCAGGAAGAGGCCACCTCCCGCCATGACGCTCCACCATGCCTCCCTTTGGGCAATGACGATCACCAGGAGCAGCGCGGACCCAATCATGAAATAGCTAAAGCGTGCCGCGCCTTCAAAAAATCGCGCGCGATGGGCATGGTTCACCATGACGAGGCCAAGCACGAATGCAATGAGTTCGGCCAGAATGAAGGCGGCTACAATGCCTTCCAGGCCACCGAGCAGCGCCAGTCCTGCGATAGCGCCCGGAAAGGCCAGCAGCCGCACCGCATTGCCGATCATCACGATATGGCTGCGGCCAAGGCCGATTGCTTCGGTAACCGGCCACATACGGACGAACCGCGCGCTTTGAAGGATAGCGATCAGGGCGACGGCAAGCCATGCCACCTCGAACCGCTCGCCATAGAGCAAGGGAACGGCAATCGGCGCCACGAGGACGAATCCCAATTGCATCGCCAGGCCGGCGAGCATCGTCTGCCCCGCCAGCGCCTCGCGAGCCCGCTCCCATGCCGCTTCGTCCTTTCGGGCGGCAAGGCGCGGCAGGAACATCGTCGTCATGAACCGCATCAGCATGGCCGAGGGATAATAGATGAGCAGCATGACCGCGGAATAATGGCCGAGTTCGGCAACGCCCAGCTGGTTGGAAATGAGGATCCTGTCGCCCTGCCCGCCAATGAAGATGAGAAGGCCGTTGACCATCAATGGCCATGCAAAGCGCGCCAGCCGTGGCGCAAATTCGCCGGCATAGCCAAGGGCGTAGCGTTGCCGCGCCACCAGATGCGACATGATCATGGTGACAAGCGCTCTCGCGATCAGGCCGTAGAGAATCGCGGTGAAATCCCTCACCATCAGCGCTGCGCCGGTGGTCGCGATCAGGCTCACCACCTCGGCGACAAGGACAATGCGCCCCTCGCCCCTGAAATCGCTTGCGCGCTGCTGACGGCGATAGTCCCAGTGCACGAGCCCCATTACCAGCGGCGCGACGGCCAGCACGGCCATATCCGGGGCGAGTTCGGCTGCTCCCGCAAGGGCCGCAATCGGCCCAGCCAGAATGACGAGGCCCGCCGCGATCAACAATCCTCGCCCAAGCGAAACCAGATGCGTTAGGCTCAGGAGCGCGGGATCGTCACCAGCCTTGTCCTGGACCAGGAAACGGTCGCTGCCGCTGTCAGTGACGGACTCGAAAAATTGTGCGGTAAGGATGAGAATGGCCGCCAGCCCAAGCTGTTCAGGGCCCAACAGCCGGGCAAGTACCGTATAACGGGCGAGCGCGCAGATCTGCGCCACGGCAGAGGCAGCCAGAAACGCCTTTGTTCCCCGCCGGGGCGGATCCCCTGAACCTGACAAGCCTAATGCACTCCCGACGAACCCCAAGGGCCAGTTTCTTCGCCTACGCAAAAACGGTTGGTAAATAAAGCTCTCCGCCGAAATGGACCCTTTTGGCTTGGAGAGCAGCAGAGCGGGAAGACTATACCTGCCCAACCTCTGACATTTCCTGGCCCCTATGCCCGCCGAACATCCTTCCCGCATCAATGCAGTTCTCAGGAAATCGAAGTCGGCCTTCGCCAGCATCATGATGTTGAGCGCGGCGCTCAATGTCCTGCTGCTGGGCGGCGCGATTTACATGATGCTGGTTTATGACGTGGTGCTTCCGGCCAGCAGCCTGCCGACGCTCTGGGGCCTGCTGCTGATCGTCATGCTTGTCTATGGCTTTCAGGCCGCCATGGACATCATTCGCGCCCGGTTGCTCGGCCGGGTCAGCGCCACCATCGACCATGATCTTGGCGAGGACATATTCGCCTTGGTCCAGAACCTCGCCATCAGCCGGCCGGGTCAGGGAGAGAGTCTTCAGCCGGTCAGGGACCTCGACCAGGTCCGCAATTTTCTGGCAAGCGGCGGTCCGCTCGCCCTAGCCGACCTTCCCTGGATGATCTTCTTCATATTGGTGCTGACCCTGCTGCACTGGTCGCTGGGCCTCACTGTGCTGCTGGGCGGGCTTGCGCTCCTTGGTCTCACCTTCGCAACCGACCGGCTGACGCGAGCGCCCACCGAATTATTGGCGCAGGCCGCAAACCGCCGCCTTGCCATAGCAGAAAGCAGCCGCCGCCATGCCGAGGTGCTGAAGGCGATGGCCATGGGACCCAATCTTCAACGCCGGTGGAACGAGCATAGCGGGGCTTTCCTGACTGCCCAGCAGGCCTTGGCCGACACGGCAGGCACCATGAGCAGCACCAGCAAGGTGGCGAGAATGGCGCTTCAGTCGCTGGTACTGACGGTGGGAGCGATATTGGTCATAGAAGGCAAGGCGACCGGCGGGGTGATCTTTGCCAGTTCCATTCTCTCCTCCCGCGCTCTGGCGCCGGTAGAGCAGGCCATAGGCAATTGGCGCGGGCTTGCCGCCGCCCGGCAGAGCTGGATCAGACTGGAACGCTATCTGGCGGATGTTCCGGCAGAGGCATTGCCCCTGGACCTGCCTCCGCCGCAGGAGCAACTGCGCGTGGAGCAATTGGCCGTGATCCCTCCCGGGGCAGCGGAGCCGACTCTGGCGGGAGTGAGCTTCCAACTGTCCGCCGGTAATGTGATGGGCATTATCGGCCCCAGCGGGTCGGGCAAATCCACGCTGCTTCGGAGCTTGGCCGGGATTTGGCCTGCGACGCATGGCTATGTCCGGCTCGACGGTGCAGCGCTCGGCCAATATGCTGAGGACAGGCGCGGGCGGGCCATTGGTTATCTGCCCCAAAATGCCGAGCTGATCGAGGGCAGCATCGCGGACAATATAGCTAGGCTCAGGCAAGGTGCCGAGCCGGATGACATCATCGCGGCGGCACGCATGGCAGGCGTCCATGACATGGTGAAGCGGCTGCCACAGGGCTATGGCACCGCGGTGGGACCCCAGGGCGGCTTCCTGTCAGCCGGGCAAAGGCAGCGCCTGGCCCTGGCCCGCGCGCTGTTCGGCAATCCTTTCCTGCTGCTGCTGGATGAACCCAATTCCAACCTCGATCCTGACGGAGAAGCAGCTCTGGCGGCGGCGATCGGAAAGGTTCAGGACCGCGGAGGCATTGTCATCATCGCGGCGCACCGCAAGTCGATCCTGGCATCGGCGGATCAGGTGCTTCATCTCTCTGGCGGGCGGGTGAAATCCCTTGGCGCGAAGGATCGGGTACTGGAGGAACTGGCCGGGGCGTGAACTCCTTCCCGCTGGCGGGAGGGGAACCCACCCACCCTTCAGTCCTACCCCGAAAGAACCATCCATATCGGACCTTCATCCGCCGCCTCTCCACGGCGATCTTCACCCGATATTTACCACATGCCGCCATTGTGATCGCTGGCAACACAGCAGCGGATCGGGTGAAGAT